>CAZEZE010000006.1:0-16130 GCA_964516445.1 uncultured Chitinophaga sp.
GGTTTTGCAATAACGGGTTGCAAATATAGGAAACACAGCATGTTTTTGTAAGTTACAGCGTCAAAAACCAGAATTAAAACCATTGACTGAACAGGAGCTCATACAGCGACTTAAGGAAGGAGATGAAAACGCTTTTAAATACCTGGTTGATATGTACCAGGAAAGGGTATATAACACGGCGATCGGTATAGTTCAGAACGCGGAAGATGCTGAGGATGTGACCCAGGAAGTGTTTATCCAGGTGTATCGCTCTATTCATAACTTCAAAGGGGAGTCAAAGCTTTCCACCTGGTTATACCGGATCGCGACCACCCGGGCGCTGGATCTTTTACGCAGCCGGAAAAGCAAGAAACGGTTTGGGCTCCTGCAGCGTCTGTTTGGAGAGGGTAACGAGCCGGTTTTTGAGATTCCTGACTTTAACCACCCCGGGGTAGCCCTTGACAGGAAGGAAAATGCCGCCAAACTTTTTAAAGCCATCAATCAACTGCCTGATAACCAGAAAGTAGCGTTCACATTACATAAATTAGAGGACCTTAGTTACCAGGAGATCAGCGAGATCATGAAGACCTCGTTACCGGCCGTTGAGTCGCTGATGCACCGGGCCAAGCAAAACCTTAGGAAAATATTGGAAAAAGAAAGCGGCTGAAAACCAGAACAGACGAAGGTTTTGGCTGATGTTAACGTCAAAATGAAGCTGGTATGAATACGGAAAACAACAAAAAGACAGAGGATATCCTCAATAGTCTCGAGGGGATAAAAAGGGCTTCGCCCCCGGCGTTTTTATATACCCGGTTAAAGGCGAGGATGGAAAAGGATCTCCTTCGGGTAAGCAAAAAGAACGGTCTGCTCAAACCAGCTTATGCCTTTCCCCTGCTGGTGCTTATCCTCGCGGTCAATGCCTTTGCTATTTTTGGTAAGAAAAATAATAACTCTGGTGATACAGCATCCGGGAATGAAAAGGAAATACTGCAGTCCATTGCGGCGGAATACAATCCTTCTGACATGAGCAGCCTTTATGATCTAAATGAAGAAAGATAAAATGAGGAATAATAATAAAATACTTACGATCGCTGTGGTCCTTCTCCTGCTCACCAATATCGGGCTGGTGGCCTTTATGATGCTGGGGAAAGGAAAGAAAGGCGGTAACAAACACCAGGGCAACCGCGAACCTTTTGAAATGATGGTGAAAGAACTGAACATGACGGAACAACAGCAAAAGGATTACCGGCAACTGAAAGAAGCGCATTTTAACAACGTACGTCCACTGTTTGATTCCATACGTGCGGCAAAGACCGCGTTCTATTCACTGATAAAAGGGGGACCTGTAAGCGACAGCCTGATGAATGAATATACAGCGGGTATCAGCGCCAAGCAGGCCGCGCTGGAAAAAGTGACTTTTGCGCATTTCCGCCAGGTCAGAAATATCTTCACTGCCGAACAACAGCCTAAATATGATTCGTTCCTGCTGAAAATGATGCAGCGGGGTAAAAGGGATTCATCCGGAAAGGGCAAGGGGAGATAAGCTCCCTTAATTATAGATCCGCTCAATCGCATCACGGTATTTTTCCATGATCACTTTTCGTTTCAGGGATAATTTGGGGGTCATTTCCCCCGTATCCACGCTCCATTCATGAGCGAGCAATTCGAATTTTTTTACCTGCTCCACATGATTGAAGAATTTATTAAAGCTTTCCACCAGTTCCTTATACATCTCGGATACTTTGGGCAAACGTATCAGGGCTTCACTGTTGTCCTCGGTGATGCCGTTTTTGCGGCACCAGTCCTTCAGGTTGGGGAATGAAGGAACGATCAGGGCGCCTACAAATTTTCTTTCAGAACCGACCAGCATCACCTGTTCAATAAAAGGCGATTCTTTCAACTTGTTTTCAATCGGCAGGGGCGCCACATATTTGCCGCCACTGGTCTTGAATAATTCTTTTTTGCGGTCGGTGATCTTTAAAAAACGGTTATCCACCATCGTCCCGATATCGCCGGTACGGAACCATCCGTCGGGCGTCATCACTTCGGCGGTAAGGTCGGGGCGTTTATAATAGCCCATCATGTTATTGGGCCCCCGGCTCAGGATCTCCCCGTCTTCTGCGATCTTCACTTCCACTTTATCGATCAGCGGACCTACAGTGCCAAACATCCTTCCTTCCTCATCATAGCGGTTCACTGAAATAACGGGAGACGTTTCCGTGAGTCCGTAACCTTCCATGATTGGGATCCGGGCAGCGGTAAAGATCCGTATCAGCCTTACCTGGCAGGCAGCCCCTCCGGTAACAATGCATTTGATATTTCCCCCCAGTCCTTCCCTCCACTTACTGAAGATGAGTTTATTGGCCAGTCCAAGCTGGAAATCATACCAGCTTCCCTGGCTTTTGTTGATCTCAAATTTCTCCGCAAGGTCATGCGCCCAGAAAAATAATTTCTTTTTCAACCCGGTGAGCTCATTACCCTTCTGCATGATCTTGTCGTATACCTTTTCCAGCAAACGGGGCACGGTGGTGAACATATCCGGTTTCACCTCTTTCAGGTTATCGCCAATGGTTTCCAGGCTTTCCGCATAATAGATGGCGGTATAATTAAAAAGATAGAGATAGGTCACCATTCTTTCAAAGATGTGGTTCAGGGGCAAAAAACTGAGTGAACGCATTCTCTCACCCGGCGGGAAACAGGGCGTGCTGGCCTGCACATTGGAAAGAATGTTTCGATGACTAAGAATAACACCCTTGGGGGTACCGGTAGTACCGGAAGTGTAAATAATGGTGGCCGCATCTTCGTACCCGATCCGGTCTGCGATCGGTTTGATCTGCGCAATGAGTTCCGGAGTAGAGGAAGCGGTCACTTCTTTCCAGTGCCGGGCATTGGCCACATGTTCAAAAGTAAAGACATCCTTCAGCGCGGGCAACTTATGCTTAATGCTCATCACTTTATGAAAACTGTCCTCGTCGTTGGTGAAAACGATCTTAACCTGGGCGTCATTCAGTACGAACTCCAGTTCGTTTACATTGATAGTGGGATAGATAGGTGTGAGAAGGGCGCCGACCTGCTGAACGGCAAGGTCCAGCATCACCCATTCGGGCCGGTTCTTGCTAAGAATGGCCACTTTGTCGCGGCCTTCCACGGTCATATCGTTGGGACCGATCCCCAGGCTGAGCAGCCCGGCACTTAACTGATTCACGGTTTCCTGAACTTCCCGTGTGCTGAAAGTTTTCCATTGCCCGCCCGCTTTTCCGGCCAGCATATCATCGAGAGGTTTATTTTCCAGTTGAAGCGCGATACAATCAAATAATCGTTTTGGCTCAGTCATGGTGCAATCGTTGATGTGAAAAGCATTTGGCCGGTCCGGCCCCGTCAGTACCTGAACAAATTAGTCAAAAATCAAAACATAAAAAAGCACCCCGGAATTGACGGGGTGCGTTGTACCTATAAAGGTTATTTCTTATAGCACCTGGTAATACTGGCCTTGTGGCATACGGAATATCCTGCTTTTCTGGAAGGCGGAGAAACTGCTGTATTCTTCAGGGTGTGTTTTTGTCCAGTTGTCATAGGCCGCGAGGTTCTCTACGGGGCCGAACAGCCACTGGTTGTATGCATCAAACATACCTTCTGAAAGGAGTTGCCGGTGGAAATCAAAAAGCCGGAAAGGGTAACGGTTGGCATTGGCGGCATACCAGTCCAGGATGAAGCGGGTGCGGATCATTGTAAGTGTTTCAATATTGACACCTTTGTTGACCAGCGATGATTGTTTGCCGATGGTCTCCAGGAAACGTTTGGCAAATTCACTTTTATTCTTTTCCTCTCCTTTCAGCAGGTCGGTTCCGGTAAAGAGTTTTTCCTTGTAGCCCTGCAGCAGCTGCTGTTTCATAGCAGCGCCACGTTCACCCATGCTTTCCATGTTGATGAATATCTCACCGTAGATCAGGCTCCACACTTTGTCTTTGGTGAAAAAGTAGTATTGGGCGGCATTATAATAATTGCCGCTGTAGGAAGGATCCGTACGGATACCTTCTTCCCAGTAATTGATGGCGGAAAAATCTTTCATGGCCCAGAGCAGTTCGCCGTATTCGCTGAGCAGCGGGCCGCTTTTGGGGAATTTCTTCAGCGCTTTTTTATAGATCTTTTCGCATTCTTTCGGATCTTCCAGGGCCTTGTACACATTGCCGGCTATCTGGAAGGTCACCACATCCGCATCATCTCTTTCTGTCAGCGCTTTTACACCTTCAACGGCTTTGCTGTAATCCCTTTTAAGATAATAGCTCATCACGAGGTCCTTCTGCATTTCGAGGTTATTCTTATCCTGCTCCAGCGCCCTAATGAGGACAAGAATCGCATTATCAAAATCGCCGGTCCGCATGAAGCCTTTGGCCGTTTCATGCATTTTCTTCACTTCTTCGGGCTGGGCCATAACGGAAGTCACAATACCGATACTTAAGGATATAATAAGGAGGAATTTTTTCATACTGTAAATTAAAAACATAGAGACGCGGGAATGGACGTCTCTGTTGCAAAAATAACAAATATTTGGAGGGTATGCGGGGTTTAGTTTGTTAAAGAATGGGAACACGGATGACACGGATTTAATTAAATATGTTTAGTACTCCGCTACTTTATACAAGTGTTCTCAAACATCATCAACACGGATCAATCCCACCTGGGCGGGATATTTCAGGAATAATTCGCAGTTGTGGGTTTTATTTTGACTTTAAGTAATCCGTTTGAAATCAACAGAAAAAATATTTATCCTCGTTGACCCGTCACATCCGTGTCATCCGTGTGCTATTAACCCGTCATCCGCGTTCCTGTTTTTCCCTAAATCAAATGTGTCAGCAAACCGTCTCTCAGTTTGGGCTCAAACCAGGTGCTTTTCGGAGGCATTACATTACCGCTGTCAGCAATATCGAATAACTGGTCAATGGTGACGGGGTATAAACTGAAGGCGGCTTTCATTTCACCGCTGTTGACCCTTTTTTCAAGCTCGCCCAGCCCACGGATACCACCGACAAAATCGATACGTTTATCGGTACGCTGGTCCTTTATGCCAAGTATCTTGTCGAGGATATTATTGGAAAGAATGGTCACATCCAGTACGCCAACCGGGGTACTGGTATAGGTACCCGGACGCGAAGAAAGTATATACCATTGTTTTTCCAGGTACAGGCCAAACTCATGTAATTGCGCCGGCTGCACCGGTTCAGGGCTGAGGGTGATATAAAAATCATCCTGCAAAAGGGCCAGGAATTTCTCTGGCTTTAAACCATTCAGGTCTTTTACCACCCTGTTGTAATCCAGGATGGCGAGTTGGCTGGCGGGGAACACGGTGGTCAGAAAATACTTTGCATCCTCACTCTCCGGCAGTTCTTTACTCACTTTGGCGGCCGAAGCGGCACGGTGATGACCATCCGCGATATAGGTAAAGGGAACTCCTGTCTCAAACAACCGGGAAATGGAATTCACAACGATATCCCGGTCTATGACCCAGACCGTATGCTGTATGCCATCACTGGCGGTAAAATCATATATCGCTTTATTGGTCGCCTTCCACCCGTTGATGATCGCGTTGATCTCAGTCACATCGCGGTAGGCCATAAATACATTGCCCGTTTGCGCCTCAATGGTCCGCATATGGTCGATACGGTCCTTTTCTTTTTCCGGGCGGGTGTACTCGTGTTTCTTTATGATATTCTCATTGTAATCATTCACCGATGAAGCGCATACAAGGCCCGTCTGGCTTCTTCCGTTCATTACAAGCTGGTAGATATAATAACAGGGTTTTTCTTCTTTCTGCAGGATTCCTTCCCGGATCAGCAGTTGCAGGTTCTCTTTTGCCTTGTCATATACCTGCTGGCTGTGCGTATCGGTCCCTTCCGGAAGGTCGATCTCGGACTTGGTGACATGAAGGAAGGAGAAAGGGTTTGCTGCCGCCTCCGTTCTGGCTTCCTCGCTGTTGAGAACATCATAGGGACGCGAAGCTACAAGTTGTGCCAGTTCAGTTTTTGGGCGGAGCGCACGGAATGGTTTGATAATAGCCATTGAAAATTGGAGATTAAAAAATTGTTTTAATATTTATGACCTTGTTTGAGCGAAATGTTTCATTAAATCAGTTAAAGCCCTTACACTGTCAAGGGTTAGCGCGTTATACATCGACACCCTGAATCCCCCCACGCTGCGGTGTCCTTTCACACCGATCATACCTTCCTTATGGCAGCAGTCCAGGAATTCCTTTTCCAGTGCCGGGTTGTCCAGGAGGAACACCGCGTTCATCTTACTGCGATCTTTTATTACAACGGGCGCTTTGAAAAGAGGCAGGGCGTCAAGCGTAGAGTAAAACAAGTTCGCTTTTTCCTCATTACGTTTTTCCATCACCTGTACGCCGCCTTCCTGTTTCAGCCAGCGAAGTGTGAGCAGCACCACGTAAACGGCAAAGACCGGAGGTGTGTTCAACATGCTGCCCTCTTTGATATGGTTCCTGTAATCCAGCATGCTGGGGATCGTTCTTTCGACTTTCCCGAGGATGCTTTTGTTCACCACCACAAGGTTGACGCCCGCGGCGCCCATATTTTTTTGTGCCCCGGCATAAATAATAGCAAACCTGTTGAAATCAAGTACCCGGCTCAGGATATCACTGCTCATATCGGCCACCAGGGGAACACCACAGTCATAGGGCATTGTTTGCCATTGTGTGCCGGCAATGGTTTCATTGCTGGTGATGTGCAGGTAAGCGGCTGTTGGGCTGACCGTTAAATCCTTTGGTATGCTGCAGTAATTAGTTTCCCTGGAGGAACCGGCAATTTCCACATGGCCAAATAGTTTGGCCTCTTTGATGGCTTTGTTGGACCAGGTGCCGGTCTCGGTATACGCGGCGATGGCATTTTCATTCAGCAGGTTCATCGGCACCTGCATGAACTGTGTGGTGGCGCCGCCATGCAGAAACAGCACTTCATGGTCGTCATCCAGTTGCATAAGTTCTTTAACCAGGCTCCGGGCCTCGTCCATCACGGGTTGGAACAATGGTGTGCGGTGACCGATCTCCAGGATCGACAAGCCTGAACCATTAAAATCCAGGATAGCACGACTGGCTTCTTCAAAAACTGATTTGGGAAGTACAGATGGGCCGGCGTTGAAATTATGCAGCACCTGGTGAAGGGACTCTGGCACAGTGAAAGACGATTTTATGAAGGAGCAAAAGTAACAAAATTGTCATGGCCGGAAGGAATAAAAAAAGTCCCGCGGTGAAGGGCAGTGTCCCAGTTTGAAATTATTCCACGCAGAGAGCGCGGAGAACGCAGAGTATGTGGTTGATTAATAGTCTCTGCGTACTTTGCGCTCTCTGCGTGAGATTCATAAGAGACACTAAACTTTGAAGCAGGACTTTAACAGTTTCATAAAAAGTTTTTACTGCACCAGTAACCGTTTATAATACTTAAGGTTACCGATCTGCATCCGGAAGGTATACGCACCCGCAGATAGTTTTTCCCAGTTATAAGTGATCCTGTTAAGTCCGGGCTGACCGGCACCATCTTCCCTTACTATCAGCTGACCGATGCTGTTGTACAATTCCACTCTGTAATTGGATGATCCGGAGGGGATGTAAAAATCAAAGGTCACCCTGCCTGTTGTTGGCACAGGGTATAATTTATTGATGCCTTCTATATTCAATGTGATGGCATCGGATAACGGACTGATACATCCGTTCACTGTTACCTGTACCTGGTAAATACCGTTTGTGGCAGGCCGGTACTGCTGACCATCGGCACCGCTGATGATGGCATTGTTGCTGAACCATTGGTTGCCGGCTGATGAAGAAGAGACCAGGTTACCCACCGATTGAGCGATCACCGGTTTCGCCGGTGTGGGGATCACTGTCAGTGCAATGGAATTGGTCGTAACGGAAACCGGCGCTGCACATATGGCGTTGGATGTTTCGGTACTGTTAATGATATCTCCGTTGGAAGGAGCTGCGATCGTAATGCTGGTAAGTCCCGTACTGCCGGGTATTGCCACGCCGTTACGGAACCAGTTGATCAGGGGTGCGGTACCGGGATTATTGTTTGCCAATGTGAAAGTTGCTCCTTCTCCGGAACAAAGCTGTGTTTTAGGTGTACTGATCGAAGCGCTGTGTACCAGGGTGGGCGATACGGTCATGGTAATGGCGTTGGAGGTAACCACCGTCGGACTTGCACATGAAATACTGCTGGTTTCCCTGCAACTGATGATGTCACCGTTGACAAGTCCGGAAAGAACAACCGTAGTTTGCCCGGCCATTCCCGGAATGACCACCCCGTTCTTCAGCCATTCAATGGTGGGTGAACTGCCCTGGTTGGCAGTCGTAAGTGTGAAAGTGGCTGTCTGTCCCTGGCAAATTTCAGTTGCGGAGGCGCTGATTCCCGCGCTGTGAGTGAGATTGGCGCTAACTGTGATATAATTACTTATCGTCTTGGTATCCGTGCCACCGGGGTTGGTTACGGTCAGTGTGACACTGTAAGTGCCCGGTGTATTATACGTGATCACCGGGTTAAGTGCAGTTGAGGAGGAAGGCGTTCCACCCGGGAAGCTCCAGGCAAATGTGCTCTGGCAATTGGTGCTGTTGTTGGTGAAGGAAACTGTTTGTCCGGCACAAATGTTTACCAGGTTGGCGCTGAAATCTGCAATTGGTGTTGCGGCCGCGCAATTATTAGCAACCGGACTTTCCCAGATGCCCCGGCCATAAGTGGCCACCCGGAGTTTTCCGGAGGCCTTTTGTATTTCCAGTTCATTGATGGCAACAAGCGGAAGATTATCAGAATAATCGGTCCAGTTGGCATCGGTCTCCTTCTTATAAAAAACACCGATATTCATCCCCACGTAAATCGTGCGGGGGTTGTCATCATCGACTACCACCGTCCTGGCAACTATCGCGGGAAGATTGGCCGATATGTTGGTAAAATTGGCTCCCGCATCGGTTGACACCATCACCCGGTTCGAGCTGCTGTTACAGGCGATCCAGATCTTATCGGGATTCAGCGGATCAACGGCAATATCATTAATGGTTGCCGGTGCGGTGCGGGTAGTCCAGTTTGCACCATCGTTGGTGGTCACATACAGAGTAGCTCCCACTGTTGCATAGATATAATTCGGATTGGAAGGCGCAACTGCCAGGTCCGTCACCGTAGAGGTGATCGTGCCAGCAGCTATATTGGTCCAGCTTGTACCGCTGTTCGTTGATTTGTACACGCCGGTCCACCCGCCATACAGGATTGTTTCATTGGTAGGATGAATACAAAGCGGCGTCACCCAGTTCCCTGCTGACGGACGACCGAGACCCGAGTAACTGTTACCACCGTTCACGGAGCGGTACAGGCTACCGTTCTGGCTCGTTCCCCAAAGGTTAAGGTGGTTGGTGGGGCTCACCAAACCCTCCATCCCGTCTGCACCAAGCCAGTCAACCCAGGTACCCGAAGTTTGTCTCGCCGCACTGCCGTTATCCTGCGCGCCGCCCGTTATCACATTGGGGTTTGTTTGCGAATTGGCCATCCGGTAAAACTGGCGGATACCGAGACCCGTAGAGAGATCGGTCCAGTTATCCCCGTTATCCGTGCTTTTATAAATTCCCCCATCCGATAAGGAATAGAGGGAGCTGTTGATCCAGTACAGTCCGTGCACATCCGCGTGGTTATAACCCGTGCTATTGGGTAAAAACCATTCGGTAAGCGGAGAAAAACTGGTACCACCGTTGATGGAACGCCAGCAAATGATACCGGCGATATACACATCATTGGCATTTACCGGCGATACATCCATGGCCATATCATAAGTGGCCTGGCCGGAGGTACCGGTTCCGCTGGCTTCGTATCCGAAAAAATTGGTGCCGCTGGCCGGGTTACCCACCACCGTTGTCACAAAGCTCAACCCTGCATCGGTAGATTTATACATCCTTCCGAAAAGACTCCCGCTTGCCTGAACGGCATACACTACGTTGGGATCAGCAACCGAAACAGAAACAAGTGTTCTCCCAGTATTGGTGATACCCTGTGCCGCCCCCACCGGAGTCCATAGTAATCCGTTGTCAACGGAACGATAAACATCGTTGCCGGAAGCATACATGATATTGACATCACCCGGTTTGAATTCAATGTCTTCCTTGCTGCCGCTGTGCACCTGCGTCCAGCTGGTGCCGCCATTTACGGATCTCCAGATCCCGTTGGTGGCAGCCGCGAATACGATATTGGGGGAAGAGGGGTGGATGAGGATCTTTCTCACCGTACCGGAAGGACCAGCACCGGCCGGCGACCAGGTTGAGCCCGCATCGTTGGACTTAATGATCCCGACGGAGCCGGTCATCCCGGCATACACGATACTCGGATTTACAGGATCTAACGTTAATGCATATACGTTCATCCAGGTGGAATTATTATCGGTCAAGGGTGTCCAGGCGGCTCCCCCGTTGATCGTTTTCCAGATCCCGCCGCCGGGTGAGCTGACATAAATGATCTGTTCATTGGAAGGATGAATGGCCAGGTGGGTCAGCCGGCCGGTGCCGGGGTTCCAGCTTGATGTCCGGTTCCAGCCGTTGGGTCCCAGGGGTACCCAGTTGGCGGCTTCCGCGGCATCGGGCATGTTCTGCCGGCTCTGCAGGTAATTGTTCCATTCTGTTTGCGGGGGAACGAAAAAACCGTTTTCATCCGTATGAAACCTGCGTTCGTACAACCAGCGCTGGAATTGTTTGTAGCCGGTGCCCCGCCCGGTGCCCACCTGTTCAAAATGACGGTTGGCCAGCACTTCCGCATCCCTGAGGGTGATATCGGTCCTTTCCATCAACTGGTAAATATCAAACTGGGCCGATCCGGTAAATACAATACTGGTGTAAACGAAAAGGAGGAGAATTTTCTTCATATAAAAGTTTATATGTTTTTCAGGGAATGATCGTGTTTGAAAGAGTGTATAAAGTTAGAAAAATCGATGGTAAAGTCATGTTTCCGGGAATATTAAGGGCAAACGATTGTCATGTTAAACGGGGGACGCACAGAAATTACGCATTTATATGGAGTAGAATTACGGGATCATTCATGATCCCTTAATTCAGCAGGGGCATTCTTCCAGGCATTATTCATCGCTTCGAATTCCCGGAGTTCCTCCGCGCTGAAGTCCTTACCCGTCAGCAGGGCCAGGTCAGGCTGACCGGCATTCACCCAGGCGGTGTACCAGAAAGAAGCGATAGCATAAATGGATTGCCGCATCCTTCTTTCGATCATTCCACTGAGCAAACCGTCGTATGCCCTGGAAAAAGCGGAGGAGTATTGACGCAGGACGATGCCATTTCGTTCCTCAAAAGAGAATTTTTGGTCGGGAGGGAATTGTTTGCCCAGTTCTTTTTCTGTATGCAAAACAGTATCCGCCGCTGCGGCACTTTCCAGCACGCGTTTCCAGATAAAATCAGCAGGGTTTGGGATATATTCCGCTTTGCCGATAAAAAAATCCCACTCTTTATCGGCCAGTAACTCGGGTATGCGGCTTTCCCAGAATCCGTGGATCCCTTTCTGGTCCGTGAACTGCCCGTTATGGTTACTGCAGGCATGCAGCGGTACGTGAGCGTCCGAGAGGTAGTGGCCGATCTCCGCGGAGTAACGCAATATCTTAGATTGATTCTTTTCTTTGAATGCATCTGTCAGACGGTTGAGCATGACCTGCAGCCACCAGGGTACAATGCCATACCTGTTCAGGCTGTCCGCCGAATATTTTGCGACCGCTTCGGTCCATTTACGGGGCAGTCCGGTATAGGGATATTTGCCGTAATGGTCAATATCGATAAAATGACGGGGTCCTTCCTGCGCCACCGCGTATCTTCTCTTGTCGGGATCAACGGCATGTTCGCTGAGGAAATCAATTTGTGGCTTGTAAAGCGCCATCATTTCGGGAGGGAGGAGAAAAACAGCGCAGTAGTTGATCCTGCGGTGGGCAAAGAATCCCCAGCCGGAACATTGTATTGTCCAAACGGAAAACACACACAAAACCATTATCCTCCTCCAGCCTTTCATCTTCCGTGACTGATTTATTTCTTCTCTTCTTCCGCGGCCACCACACCGCCCGTAACGGCATACTTCATGGCATCGCCGGAACTGATCTTTTCCAGTTTCTTCACCTTATCCCGGGGCAAGACAAACAATTGTCCTGCCCAGTGATAGGCCTGGGGTATATAAATGGAAACCATTTCGGCTCCCATATCAAATTTTTCCAGTTCTTCATCCGTTAAAAAACCCATCACCCATACATCATCGCCAAACGTGTTGGCCAGGACAGGCTGGTCGAATTTCTTTTTTTCACCCGCAAAGGCGCCAAAGAAATCCCGCACCGAAGAATAGATGTATTTAATGCCCGGAGTTTTTTCCAGCCAGGAATCAAAGAGGTGAAAAAGCCTTGACTGGATGAAAACGGAACTCAGGTAGCCGATAATAATAATGGAAACGAGAATGATGCCAAAGCCTGCGCCGTAGTTCTTCACTTTATAACGCAACACATTGCCAGCGGAGTCTTTAACAGGTTCCCTGAAAATAGGCAGCCAGCTGTCTACGGTGGATACGATCCAGTAAATGGAATAGATCGTAACTGCCACAGGCGCAATGATCAGCAGACCCTGTAGCAGGTACTGTATCACTTTTTTGAACTGAAACGGTTCACGGGGGAAGAACCGTTTTAAGCCGTTATTCATATCAGCGGGTTATTAGGTGCCGGTAAAGGTAGGGCAAATAATTCCGGCGAACAGCGGGTAAAAACCGGTATAAATGGTGAAAAAAAGGGATGGAAACTTTGGTAACGAAAAAAGTTTCCTTAGTTTTGCTCCCTGAAAAATTAAACATGGAACCCAAAGAGCGCATTTTGTCCAGGGCCGAAGAGCTGTTCATGAAGTTCGGGATACGGTCCGTGTCTATGGATGATATTGCCAATCACCTGGGGATGAGCAAAAAAACCCTCTACCAGTATTTCGCCGACAAGGATGAACTGGTAATGGGGGTTGTGGATGGCCATATACAGGGGTTGCAGCAGGAATGCTCGGTTTGCCATACGGATGCAAAAGATGCCATTCACGAGATCTTCATGACCATGGAACGCATCATGGTACAGTTCAGCAATATGAACCCCATGTTGCTGTACGACCTGGAGAAATTTCATTACAAAGCCTACCAGCGATTCCGGGAGCACAAGGATAAATTCCTGCTAAAGATCATCCGGGATAATATTGAATGGGGGATCAAAGACGAACTCTACCGCCCGGAAGTGAATGTAGACGTCATGTCAAAATTCCGGATCGAATCGATGATGATACCTTTTAATGTTACGGTATTTCCTCCCGGAAAATACAACCTCGCCGCGATCTCGGAAATGATCATTGAGAATTTTACCTACGGGCTGGCCACCATCAAAGGACATAAACTCATACAGAAATACAATGACCAACGCAAAAAACAAATGCTCTATGAAGAGAGTAAGAAATAAGACCCTTTTCGCCGGTCTGGCACTGCTATTCTCGCTGGCAGTACAGGCGCAGGCCGACACGGTAAAGAAAACCAACCGGCATGCGTTTTCCGTTCAGCAGGCGATCGATTATGCCCTGAAGAACAATGTGAATGTCAAGAACGCTTTGGTGCAGGTGAAAATACAGGAGCAACAAAACAGGAATTTTACCTCGGCCGCCTACCCGCATATCAACGCGAGTATCGGGACCACGTATAATCCATCCGTTGCCACACAGGTACTGCCCAATTTCATTTCGCCTGCCACCTACCAGGTGCTGGTCGATGAAGGTGTAAAAGACGGAAACGGCAACCCGATTCAGAAGCCGGCAGATTTCGGATTCATTGCCGCCCAGTTCGGCACCCGTTTCAGTGCCAATGCCGGCATATCGCTGACCCAGATACTCTTCGATGGACAGGTGTTTGTAGGGTTGCAGGCAAGGGGCGCGGCCATGGATCTTTACAGGAAAAATGCCGAAGTAACGGAAGAGGGCATCAAAGCGAGTATCCATAAGATATATTACCAGCTTGCCGTCAGTAAAACGCAAACCGAACTCCTGGATGCCAATATTGCACTGGTGGAAAAGAATTTGCACGATACCCGCATCATTTATGAGAACGGGTTCCGGGAAAAACTGGATGTGGATAAGGAAACCGTACGGCTTTCCAACCTGCAGACCGAAAAACAAAAACTCCTGAACCAGATCTCCAACGGCTATTTTGCCATGAAGATGCTCATGGGGATGCCGATCAGTGATGAACTGGTGCTGACGGATAAGATAACGGATGACCAGGTCAGGGACGGGGTACTGGATGCAGCGGTTTATGCCTACGGCGACCGGAAAGAGTTTCAGCATGCATCCATATCCAAACAATTGCTGGAATACAATGTCCGTCGGTTTAAACTCTCGCAGTTACCTACGGTCGCCCTCGCCGCCAACTATGCCAAAAGTGCACAGCGGGATAAATGGAATTTTTTCGGCCGCGGTGACTGGTTCAGTGTTGCCAATGTCAACCTCAGTATTTCCATCCCCATCTTCAACGGGTTTTTCACCAAATCAAAGATCCGGGAAGCACAGCTGGAAGTGGACAAGATCAACAATACACTGGAAGGAATGAAACTCTGGATCGATAACGATGTGGAAGCCGCGAAGAACAATTACCGGAATGCGGTGGCCACCATGGATTTCCAGAAGAAGAACATGGAACTGGCGGAAAAGATCTACCAGCAGACCAAGAAGAAATATGAAATGGGTACCGGTTCGCAGATCGAGATCGTAGCGGCACAGACCGAGATGAAGGCCGCGCAAACCAACTATATCACCGCTTTGTACGATGCGATCATTGCCAAAGTGGATTTCCTGAAAGCAACCGGTAAACTATGATCACGCAAACACCCAAAACAAGATTTACACTGACTAACAAAAACTATATGAAAAAGATCAGCATTGCAACGGGCCTTTTTGCACTCATGGCATTCCTGCTCGTCTCCTGCGGCGGCGCCAAGGACGATAAAGGCAAAACCGGCGACATGAAGGCCAAACTGGAGAAGCTCAAAAAACAAAAGAATGAACTGGAGGTCGAGATCCGTCAACTCGAAGAAGGTATCGCCAAAGCGGATCCGAAATCGGCCCAGCAGGCGAAAAAACTGGTATCAGTGGATACGATCCGCACCGCGGATTTCAGTCACTTCATCGAACTGCAGGGAAGGATCGATGCGGAGGGAATCTCTTATGTGGCTCCGAAAGGGCAGGGCGGCCTTGTGAAAGCGGTTTATGTGAAAACCGGGCAACGGGTGAGCAGGGGACAATTGGTGGTCAAACTGGATGATGCCATGGCCCGGCAGTCCGTGATCGCTGCACAGCAGCAAACCGGCCAGTTGAAAGCAAGGCTGGTACAGGCACAAACCGTTTACGAGCGGTATGAAAATTTGTGGAAACAGAATATCGGCGCCGAGATACAGGTTATCAATGCAAAGGCAGATGTGGATGCGCTGGCCGCGCAACTAAGGGCGGCCCAGGCACAGGTGGCCATGGCGCAGGAGCAGGCCAATATGTCGAACGTTTATGCAGAACTCAGTGGTGTGGTGGAAGAGGTGAATGTGAAAGTGGGAGAATTCTTCTCGCCGCAAAGCGCCGGTAATCCCCGCACCGGTATCCGCATCGTCAATCTCAGCAACCTGAAGATTGTAACCAATGTGCCGGAGAATTATGTGGCCAGCATAAAAAAAGGTGATAAAGTGGAAGTGGTAGTGCCGGAATCGGGCAAGCCTTTTTTCCCATCGGTGATCAGCGTGGTGGGCGCTTCCATTGATCCCGTAACCCGTTCCTTTACCGCGGAAGCCAAATTACCCTCTGACCCCGTGCTGAAACCCAACCAGACCGCTACGATGAAGATCCTGGATTACGAGGCAAAAGGAGCCGTTACCGTTCCGGTGAATGTGGTGCAGAGCGATGAAAAGAACAAGTACCTGTACGTGGTGGAAAAGACAGGTGACAGGATGGTGGCCCGGAAGAAGATCGTAATGGTCGGCCAGGCCTACAACGGGAGTATGGAGATAAAGAGCGGTCTCAGCGGCGGTGATGTGATCGTTACCGAAGGCTACCAGAGCCTGTATGACGGCCAGTCCATAACCACAGG
>CAZEZE010000006.1:16230-23672 GCA_964516445.1 uncultured Chitinophaga sp.
TGATCGTTACCGAAGGCTACCAGAGCCTGTATGACGGCCAGTCCATAACCACAGGAAATTAATATATACGCATTTCAAAAAGGATCTATGAAACAATTTGACGGGATCAAGGATAAGTTCAAGCAATTCGGCCCCACCAGCTGGGCCATTGATAACAGAACGGCGATCTATATCATTGCTGTGCTGATAACCATATTCGGGTTGATGAAGTTCAACTCCCTGCCAAAGGAACAGTTCCCGGATATCGTGGTGCCAACTATTTCCGTTACTACCGTATATGTAGGTAACTCCCCGAAGGATATTGAGAACCTCGTTACCCGGCCTATCGAGAAAGAACTGAAAGGCATCAGCGGCGCCAAGGTGAAAAAGATCCAGAGTACATCGCAGACGGATTACAGCCTGATCGTAGTGGAGTTCGACACTGATGTGAAAACGGATATCGCCAAGCAAAAAGTAAAGGACGCGATCGACAAGGCAAGGACGGATCTGCCTACCGATCTGACCAAAGAGCCTGATGTGCAGGAATTCGCCTTCAGTGAAATGCCTATCATGTTTGTGAACGTGAGCGGTGATTATGACGGAATCAAGCTGAAGGAATATGCTGATAAGATGCAGGATCATTTTGAGGAGCTGAGTGAAGTGAACAGGGCGGAGATCGTGGGAGCGCCGGAGCGCGAGATACAGGTGAATGTGGATCCTTACAAGATGACAGCGGCCCGGGTGAGTTTTATGGATATTGAAAACGCTATCAGCCGCGAGAACAACGATATCACGGGCGGCCAGATCGAAGTCGGGAAAATGAAGCGAACGCTCCGGGTGAAAGGCCAGTTCAACAGCATCGCGGATATGCAGAACATTGTTGTCCGAAGCAGCGCCCAGGGAGCTTCTGTTTACCTGCGGGATATCGCTGAATTAAAGGACACGATCAAGGAAAAAGAGAGTTATGCGCGTCTCGACGGAAAGAATGTGGTAACGCTGAATATAGTAAAGAGAGCCGGTGAGAACCTGATCAATTGTGCGGATAAGGTTAAGGCCGCCGTGAAGGAAATGCAGGAAATGGAAGAGCTCCCCCAGGACCTCCGGGTGGAATTTACAGGCGATACCAGCGTGCAGACTGAAACCTCGTTCAATGAACTCATCAATACGATTATCATCGGTTTCATCCTGGTGCTGCTTATCCTGATGTTTTTCATGGGTGTGACGAATGCTTTTTTCGTGGCCCTGAGTGTTCCGCTGAGTGTGTTCGTGGCCTTCCTGTTCCTGCCCATCGCTGACGGGATCGTGGGAACCAGCGTTACCCTGAACTTTATTGTGCTATTTGCGTTGCTCTTCGGATTGGGGATCATCGTGGACGATGCCATCGTGGTAATCGAGAATACCCACCGGATCTATAATAACGGAAGGGTGCCGATCGTGCGAAGCGCCAAGGAGGCTGCCGGGGAGGTATTCATCCCGGTTCTGGCCGGTACGGCCACCACGCTGGCGCCCTTTTTCCCTCTCCTGTTCTGGAAGGGACTGATCGGGAAGTTCATGATCTACCTGCCAACGGTGTTGATCCTTACGCTGGCGGCCTCGCTGATCGTTGCCTTTATTTTCAACCCGGTGTTTGCGGTAAGCTTTATGCGGCCCGAGGGCAAACAATTTGAAAAACCAAAGAAGGAGGTGTTCCGCAGCAAATGGTTCATCGTGTTCATCGCGGCCGGGGTGCTCCTGCACCTGGCGGGAATGAACGGAGTGGCCAATTTCTCCTTATTGATGGCAGTGCTGATGGTATTCAATGCCTATGTACTGAACGATGTGATACACCGGTTCCAGCAAAGGGTGTTGCCGCGGTTGATGAATAGCTATGAAAAGTTACTGCGTTGGGTGCTGAAGGGCAAACGACCCGTGTACGCCTTTCTATCCTTATTCGGATTGTTCATTGTGGCTATTGGTCTGCTGATGGCAAGCATCCAGTTGGGCCGCACCAAATCCACGTTCTTCCCGAGCGGCGACCCCAATTATGTCTATGTCTACCTTAAGATGCCGGTGGGAACGGATGTGGATCATACCGACAGCATTACCCGGATACTGGAGAAGAGGGTGGAAAAGGTACTGGCAAAGGAATTGCCCGGGCAACCCGGCGGTATCGTGGAAAGCCTGATCGCCAATGTTGCGGTGAGTGCCAACAATCCCCGGGATAATAACCGCAGTGTGCAGCCTCATCTTGGCAGGATACAGGTTTCTTTTGTGGAGTTTGAAAAACGGCATGGTAAAAGCACCCAGCCTTATATGGACCAGATCCGGGAAGTGGTACAGGGTATACCCGGCGCCAGTGTGGAAGTGGCCAAGGAAGATAATGGCCCGCCCACCGATCCCCCGGTTAATATTGAAGTGCAGGGAGATAATTTCGAAAGCATTGCCGCGATCGCGACACAACTTTATAATTTCCTCGACACCAACAAAGTGAACGGCATCGAAAATCTCCAGGCCGATGTAGACCTCTTTAATCCCGAGATCACGATCAGTGTGGACAGGGAAAAAGCCATGTTCGAGGGACTGAGTACCGGGCAGATCGGGATGGAAATCCGGACAGCGGTATTTGGTAAGGAAGTGAGTAAAATAAAGGACGGGGAAGATGAGTACAAAATACAGCTCCGCTATTCGGAGCTGAGACGTAATAATATATCCGACCTCATGAATTTGCGCATTACGTTCATGGACATGAATACGATGCAGGTAAAATCCATTCCGCTCAGCGCTGTTGCTTCGGTGGAATATACCAATACCACCGGCGGGGTGAAAAGAAAGAATGTGAAGCGAACCATCCAATTGCAGAGCAATGTGCTGGACCCCACAATGGTGGGCAAGGTGAACGCGGATCTGAAGCTGAGGATCGATGAATTCAAGGAGAAAGTGAAGATACCGGCCGATGTAACGATCCGTCAAAGCGGACAAAGTGAGCAGGAAGCGGAAACACAGGCCTTCCTCGGAACCGCATTCATGATCGCGGTAGGGATGATCTTCCTGATACTGGTGCTGCAGTTCAATTCGATGAGCAAGCCGTTCATTGTGATCACCGAGATCTTTTTCTCCGTGATCGGCGTGCTGTTGGGTTATGCCTTCACCGGGATGACCATTGCCACCATCATGCTGCTGGTGGGTATTGTGGGACTGGCTGGTATCGTCATCAAGAACGGAATCCTGATCATCGAATTCACGGATGAGCTGCGGGGCAGGGGTATGCGGACCCGGGAAGCGGCGATACAGGCGGGGAAGATCAGGATCATTCCCGTATTGCTGACAGCGGTGGCAACCATACTTGGGTTATTGCCGTTAGCAGTGGGGTTCAATATCGACTTTGAAGGGTTGTTCACACAATTGCGTCCCAATATTTTCTTTGGGGGTGACAGTGTGGTGTTCTGGGGACCGCTGAGCTGGACCATCATTTTCGGTTTAATATTCTCATTCTTCCTGACACTGGTGATGGTACCGAGCATGTACCTGATCGCGGAAAGGCTGAAACGACCGATGGAACGATTTTACGGTACTAAGTACATTGCCCTCCTGGGTTTCGCGGGCCCCTTGTTCTTCATTTTCGTGGGAATCATGTTCCTGGTGAAGCGTATTCAGGGTAAAAAAGTGTGGACAGGAATACCCTTCAAAAAGCAGCAAAAGAAAGCATGATATTGTCTGAGTATTGCAACCAGTTTATATACCATGCTGCGAAACCTTAAGCGGAGCAGCCTGTTCAATTTTTGGTTTTGGTGGTGCGTCCCGGCTGGGCCGGGACGAAATGTAAAAGCGGCTCCTTTCCAGGGGCCGCTTTTGATTATACTAGTTGAGTAAACGGTATTTTTTTATAAGCCACGAAATAGGCAAAAAATACATCTGGGACAATTTGTAGTCAGTCCAGCCAAAAAACCCACGACATTTTTAACTCCAGCATCCTTAACGGAGTTGTATACACTTCCGCCACCTGGTGTTCGTGTATTTCGTTGGTGGTGGCATTGATGAATTTCACACTGACCGCTTTGCCATCTTCACCGGGTGGTGGCGGGGCCGATGCATCGATGAGTTTTTTGGTATTGATATAGTCAATATTGTTGCCACGGATATTCTGTACCCGGATATCAATAAATCCTCTTTTCTTAAATGCCTTTGGACTGAATACAGCCCAATCTACCTGTAAACCTCCGCCATAGCCTGTCATGAAGGTGCCGTCCCTCAATAATGTTTTCTGATCCAGTGGGCGGCAACCGTCCACGTCATGAGGGTCCTCAATGAAAATAGAGCTGTAAAAACTGCTGTAACCGACCCGTCCGCTCAGGTAAGGTGTAACACCCTTATCTTTTAACAGCATCACTCTCGCAGTAAGCCCGCCCTGCAGCACATTGCTGCTGTAATTCACAAACGTGCGGGTGCTTGCGCCGTTACTGAAATTGAAGGTTTGTTCTTTTTGCGTACTGGCATATGTGCCCCAGGATCCTTCGGCGCCCAGTTGTAATCGTTTTCCCAGTCCGGGTACTGTGAAATAAACTCCGCCGGTGAGACTGTGCAGGGGATTGATCTTTTCATTCATTTTTTGCTGCGGCGCGCCTAGTGAATAGCCCAGGCTCATGTAAGTCTGGCTGAAGACAACCGTGGAACAAATAGAAAGTAAAAGCGTAGAAATGAATTTCATATTTACAGGTTTAATGATGAAATGATGGAACGGGTCATAAAAATGACAAGTTTTTTCCGGAATACGCTTCTTCGGAATGTTAAAAAAAGGAATAAAAAACCACCCCGGCTCCATGGCCGGGGTGGTTTGTATTGATTATGAATGTTGATCAGAACCCTTTCTTTTCCACCTTTTTGCCATCTGCATCCAGTTCTATGACCTCATAGCCCAGCTTCTTAACGCCATCATAGATCTTTCCTTTGTCTCCAACCAAAAGAATGTTCATTTTATCGGGATTCAGCATTCTTTTCGCGAAGGCATCTACTTCTTTCTTCGTCAGGTTGGCCAGGATCTTGTTTTGCTGATCAATATAATTAGCCGGCAAATTATAATCCAATATGCGGCGGATGAAATTGGCTTTCTGGATACCTGTCTCATAACTCCGGGCATCCCTTTGTCCCAGGGAATTCTTCATGAACTTCAGTTCGGCTTCGCTGATTCCGTTCTCTTTATAATTAGTGATCTCCCTCATTACTTCGGCCAGTGCGCTGTCGGTTGCATCAGCCCGGATACCGGAACTGAAAGCAAAACTTCCCGTGTACTCGTTGGCGTTGAAATCGCTCCGGGCGCCATAAGTCCAGCCCTTGTCTTCCCGCAGGTTCAGGTTCAGCCGGCTGTTGAAATCACCACCCAGGGGATAATTCATCAGCATGGTGCGGTAATAATCACCGGTCGCGTCATATTTTAACCCGGTAGCATAACCTACCCTGAATTGTGATTGCGCCGCTTTGGGAATATCCACCATGTACACTTTAGTTTTGTCAATCCCGGATGCAATTCCGTTCACAGCCGGTATTTCCACTTTCTTATTGGGTAGTTTATTCAGGAAAGCAAGCTGGGGTACTACCTCTTCCTGCTTTACGTCCCCTACGATCACCACTTTCACTCCTTTGGAGCCCATGTAATTGCTGTAATAATTTTCAATATCCTGGAGCTTCAGGTTTTTGATCGTGTATTCTGTTCCGTTCTGGCTCATGCTGAGGATATTGTTCGGGCCGTAATTGATCTTGGCAAATACGATATCCGCAACAGCCGCCGGGTCGGCCTTGGTTTGCTTGAAACCTTCGAGCCGTTGTTTTTGGATACGGCTGAAAGCGGCTTCCGTGAATTTGGGGTTCAGCATTCTTTCCTCTACCAGGGCCATTGTCTTAGCCAGGTTCTTTTTAAGACACTGAACGCTGAAAGTGATCCCGTCAAGACTGCTGCCCACATTTACATTGCTGCCGAGTTTCTGTAATTCAACGGCCATTTGCTCGGCGCTGTAATTTTTGGTATCCTCGTTCATCATCGCGCTGAAAAAACCTGCCAGCCCGATGCGGGCTGTATCACCGGCCTGCAACAGGTGGCCGCCCGGGACTGTGATGGTGATCGTAACGGTCGGGATCTCGGTGGATTCGGTGCCGATCATCCTCACGCCGTTGGGCATATCCTTTCTCCAGAACTTCGGTACTTTCACGGTGGGGTTGGGGCCATTGCCGGGGATCTTGCTACGGTCAAAATTGTCTTTTGCCTTATTATACTTTAAGCCGGCATAACCATAATCGGGGGCATTGTATACGGAAGAATCAATTTTATAATTGTCCGCCGCAGCGATCAGTTTCTCCTGTCCTTTAGGTAATACGCTTAGGATCACCGCGCCTTTTCCTTTAATATATTCATTATACACCCGCATCACATCTTCCCTGGTAACAGCCCGGTACATTTTGATCAGGTCGGCGATCTTGTTCGGGTTACCGGAAAATGTTTGAAAGGCTGCCAGTTGTGATACTTTGCCCGCCACACTCTGCAAACCGTTTATCTGCTGGGCTTCAATCCCTCCTTTGAATTTGGCAACATCCTCTTCGGTTACCCCTCTTGCTTCAAAAGCAAGAAGCGCACTGCGGAACAAGCTGTCCATGGCTGCCAGGGATTTACCTGGGGAAGGGGTCAGCTGGAAACTGAATTCACCGGCCAGTTCAGACAGACTGCTGAAAGCGCTTGCCTGGAGAGCCAGTTGTTTCTTTACCAATTCCTGGTAAAGGACGGAATTTCTGCCCTGTCCCAATACCTGTGAAAGACAGGCGAGTGCTCCCATATCCTTATGATAATTGGGAACCGTTGGAAATACGATCGACAATAAGGGGAGTTTTGCGTAATTGTCGGTATAGGAAACATAACGGTCCTGTTTCACAACAGCCGGGGGCACCACCACGGGGTTTACTTCCGGTCCGCGCGGAATGGAACCAAAATATTTCTCGACCAGTTTCACCACTTCCGCTGGTTTTACATCACCGCCAATGGTAAGCGCCGCATTGTTTGGGCCATACCAGCGCATAAAGAAATTCTTCAGGTCATTCACATTCACCCGGTTCAGGTCTTCCACATACCCGATGGTCAGCCATGAATAGGGATGGCCATAGGGGTATAGATTCCTGGAGGCGGTTTCCCCGGCAAGCCCATAGGGGCGGTTATCGTAATTCTGTCCTCTTTCATTCTTAACGGTGGAACGCTGGATCTCGAATTTCTTTTGGGTAACGGCGTCCAGCAAAAAACCCATCCGGTCGGCTTCGAGCCAGAGCATTTTTTCCAGTTGGTTGCTGGGTACGGTCTGGAAATAATTGGTACGGTCGCGGTTGGTACTGCCATTGAGCGTACCGCCAGCATCAGAAACTATTTTAAAATGCTGTTCATCGGCTACGTTGTCGCTTCCCTGGAACATCATGTGTTCGAAGAAATGGGCAAAACCGGATTTGCCGATCTC
>CAZEZE010000007.1:0-23203 GCA_964516445.1 uncultured Chitinophaga sp.
GGGTGGAAGGGCTGTATATCGTTCCGCTGCTGGCATTGGGAAATATTTTTCTCGGCATTTATTACAACCTGAGCATCTGGTACAAACTGAAACATAAAAACATGATGGGGGCCATGATCACCATCGCCGGGGCGCTGATCACGATTGCCCTTAATATTATCCTGATCCCGCGTTATCATTATCTCGGTGCGGCCATCGCGACGTTCTGCTGTTACTTATTCATGATGATCACCAGCTATGTGCTGGGACAGAAATTCTATCCGGTTCCTTATGCCAGAACGAAACTGATTTCCTACCTGGTTCTGGTGGTATTAATGTATGGGGCGCACCGGGGACTGGTCACCCTGTGGGGTAATCACTGGTTCAGTCTTGCCGCCGCTACTTTGTTATTATTACTCTTTACATTATTTGTCGGGAAGATCGAGCGGAAGGAGTTGGAAAAGTTGCCGGTACTGGGGAGGATGCTTTAGGCAATGGTCAATGGTCAATAGTCAATGGTCAATAGAACCCGATAGAAGATGATTTCCTTATTTATTCGAAAGTTACTTCGAAGGTGTAATTTCGAAACCTGCCTGCTAATACAACTTCACAAACGGATTATTCATCTTCTCCAGCCCCACCGTCGTCACCGGCCCGTGACCCGAATAGACTTTCGTTTCATCCGGCAACGTGAAGAACTGCGTTTGGATGCTGTTGACGAGGATATCGAAGTTCCCGCCGGGCAGGTCGGTGCGGCCCACGCTTCCGTTAAACAGGACATCGCCCCCGATGATGAATCCGCCGGCGGCATGGTAAAAAGACACGCTCCCGGGCGAATGACCCGGGGTAAAGCGGACCTCCAGTTCCTCCTGCCCGATTTTCACGGAATTTCCTACCTGCAAATAAACCAGGGGCCCCTCGTAAGCGTCAAAGGGGAGTTGCCACATTTGCCCCGACTGGGGAGCGAAGTCAAGGAGCGGTTTTTCGAGTTGATGAATATGCAGGGGCAGACCCCAGGTTTCGTGTACGAAGCGGTTGCCGAAGACATGGTCCAGGTGACAATGGGTATTAAGCAGCAAAACCGGCTTCAGCCCTGTCTTTTCCATGCCCGTTTTTAATTCGTCCCGCTCCCCCGGAAAATAACAGCCCGGGTCTATAATGCAAGCCTCCCCTGCGTCGTTATATACGATATAGGTATTCTCCTGGACGGGGTTAAAGGTGAATGACTTAACACGTAACATGGCGGGGTTTTCGTACTTTTAACAGCACTTCCGGTTCACCGGGAAGGCCTTACCGTTCAAAAGTACAAAACGCCTACTTTTGACTGACGGATCATCACGCGGAGCCCGGCACAAATAATATATGGTTGTAAACGAGTCTATGAAGAAATTACTTCCCCTGCTGATCACCTGTTTTACCGTTTTCATTTCCCTGGAAAACGCCGCCCAGGTCAATACCGTGGAGTTTGGCAAGAACCGTGTCCAGTACCAGAAATTCAAATGGAAATACTACCAGACCGAAAACTTTAACACCTATTTCAGCCAGGACGGGCTGGGACTGGGTAAGTATGTGGCCCAGGTGGCTGAAATGGAGCTTCCTTCTATCGAAGCCTTTGTCGAATACGGGTCACAGCGCCGCATCAATATCGTCGTCTATAATAATTACGACGAAATGCAGCAGTCCAATATCGGGCTGGGGATCGACTGGCAGAATACCGGCGGGGTGACCAAGCTGGTGAACAATAAAATGATCGTTTATTATGACGGCAACCACGAAAACCTGCGCCGCCAGATCCGCCAGGGCATCGCGAAAGTGCTGGTCGATAACCTGCTTTTCGGCGATGATCTCGGCGAATTCGCCGCCAACCAGGCCCTGCTCGACCTGCCCAAATGGATGACCGACGGTTATATCGAATACGCCGCCGAAAACTGGAGTTCCGCCCTCGACGATGAACTCCGCTCCGTGATGCTGGCAGGCGATTACAATAATTTTTACCAGTTCGCCTTCGCCAAACCCCTGCTCGCCGGGCATTCCTTCTGGAAATACATGGCCGATGAATACGGGAAGAACAAAACCACCTATTTCCTTTACCTCGCGCGCATCTACCGTAACCTGAACAATGCCTCGCAGAAGATCGCGAAGAAAAAATTCAAAAAGATACTGGATGATTTCATGACCGAAGTGCAGCAGCAGTATTTCAAGGATATCCGCGGTCGCCGCAATACCCCGCGCGGTCAGCTGTCGGTATCGGAGGAGATCGGGAAAAAAGATTTCATCCGGTTTAATGCCAACCCCCTGCCCCGGAGCTTTACCTATGCCGTGGTGGAATACAAACAGGGCCGCTACCAGGTGGTGCTGATGGAAAATTTCGTAAACCGCAAAGTGCTGCTCAAACTCGGCGTGCGCAACCGCGAAAAAGACCTGCATCCCAATTATCCCATCCTGGCCTGGGACGGCAAGGGCACCCGGCTCGCGGTATTGTATTATGATGAAGGCAAGACCAAATTTTTCGTCTACGACCTCGTCAACCGCAACAAACTCTGGCAGCACGAAGTGGACAAGTTCGACCAGGTGCAGGACATGAAATACATGCTCGACAATAATACCCTGCTGCTGAGCGCCGTCCGCAGCGGGCAGTCGGACATCTATATTTATAAGATCGACAAGCAAACCATCGAACAGGTCACCAATGACGTATACGACGACCTCGATCCTTCCTTTGTCGCTTTCCCCAACAAGACCGGGGTCTTATACGCCAGCAACCGGCCTTCGGCGCAGGCTGCCAGCAGTGATGATTCGCTGCCCGGCCGGCATTTCAATATTTATATGGTCGACAACTGGAACAAATCCGATTTCAAACAGATCTCGAAACTGACCGACCTCAAACACGGCAATGCCCGCTTCCCCTCGCAGTACAACCAGTCGCATTTCACCTTTGTCAGCGATGAGAACGGGATCAACAACCGGTATGCGGGTTTCTTCACCACCGAAAGAGCCGGGCTCGACACCCTCGTCTTCATCGGCGATGAAGTGCTGCGCAACCCGCCGCGGCGCGATGTGGACAGCCTGCTCAAAGAATGGGGCAAGACCGATATCGATTCGGTGGGTTATGTTTCCATCACCAACGATTCCTCTTACGTGTTCCCGCTGACCAATTACCAGAACGGGTTGCTGGAGACCCGCACGGCAGGGGATAACCAGCAGGTAAGCGAGGTCATCAAACTCGGCGGCGACCTCAAAATGCTGTACCGCCTGCGGGTGGATGAAAACACGCTGCGCCGCCGCAATATCACGGCCCGCCCGACGGAATACCTGCGCAAAGTGATCGAAGAGGAGAAGAAAGCAGCCCGCAAGGAAGCGCTGTTCCTTCCCAAAACGGATACTGTCAGCAAAAAACAGGAGGATTTCTTCAACAGCGGCTTTGCCGAAGAAAAGAAAGACAGTTCGAAGATCGGGCAGGTGGTGCCGGCGGAAGAAGTGGTGAAGGAATCCGTACTCAAAAAAGCAAAAGTATTCGAATACCGTCCCCCGAAATTTTTCAACGACTACCTCGTCAGCGGTTTCAACAACAACGTGCTGATCACCCGTTACCAGCCCTACCAGGGCGGGTTCGGCCCGATCCAGCTCAGCAACGGTGATCCGTTTAACGGCATCCTGCGCGTGGGCACCTCGGATCTGTTTGAAGACTGGAAATTCGCCGGCGGTTTCCGGATCAGCCCCGACCTGAACAACAATGAATATGTGCTGTCCACCCAGTACCTGAAAAAACGCTTTGATTACAGCCTGACCTATTACCGCAATGCGGTGAAGAATCCCCCGCTGTATGACACGGCTTCGTATAACGTTAAGCAGTATACGAACCTGTACCAGTTTGGCGTCTCTTATCCTTTCAGCCGGATCCGCAGCCTGCGGCTGAACGTGGCCTACCGCAGCGATAAATATGTCAAACTAGCCAACAATTTTGTTCCCGACCAGTCGCTCCGCGGAAAAGACGACCGCCAGACCTACGGGCTCGCCCATCTTGAATATGTGTACGACGATGTGATCAGCCCGGCCATGAATATCTGGCACGGGCTGCGCTACAAAGCCTATATGGATTTCAACGCGCAGATCAAAAACACTGATACCACGGGCGGGAGCCATCCCACCACTTTCAATTTCGGTTTCGACGCGCGGCATTACCTGCCGATCTACCGCAATATCATCTGGGCGGTTCGGGCAGCGGCTGATTTCTCCTGGGGCAACCAGAAGATCATCTATTATCTCGGCGGCGTTGACAACTGGCTGATGTTTGGCAATAATCAAAAGGATGACGGATCCTACCGATATTTTGACCCGGCCAATAAACCTGATCCCGATAATGATTACGCCTACCAGTCACTGGCGGTGAACATGCGGGGCTTTCGTCAAAATGTGGCCAATGGCAACAATGCCGTGGTCATCAACAGTGAGATAAGGGTACCGGTATTTACTTCATTCTTCAATAAACCGATCAATAATGCTTTCCTCCGCAATTTCCAGATCGTACAGTTCGTGGACCTGGGTACCGCCTGGAACGGCCGGTATGATAATTTCGAAAGACCAAATGTGACTTATGTATCACCCCCGATCACGCTGAAAGTAAAGGCGGGTGGTATTGGTCCTTTCGCCGGTGGCTACGGTTTTGGCGCAAGAAGCACCCTGCTGGGTTATTTCCTTCGGGTGGATGCGGCCTGGGAAATGAACGGTGTGTTCAAAGGCAAACCACAGTGGTATTTCGCGATGGGACTTGATTTCTGAGGAAAAGGGGTACGTTAAGGTCATTTAGTTTGCAGCATTCGATAGAAATGTTTTGCCACAAAGGCACAAAGACACTAAGTTGAAGTTCTACACTTTAAGTCTTTGTGCCTTGGTGGCATTTTAAATAACTACCTGCTGAGTGAAAAAGCCTCACTGAGTTTTTTAATGGTGAAATACAAAAAGGTCATAAATACCCCGTACACCAGTGTCATTCCCCATGCATACGCGTTATCGAAAGGGTGAAGGACCAGTTCGCTGATCTCTTCAACCAGGGAGAAGGGATCCGTCAGCACATCCCAACTGTTGAACCGGAGAAAGCGACCGATATAGATCCCCAGTGCGGAAAGCCACATTACGGCAAAGACCAGCAGGTGCGTAATAATTTTCCCTGATTCCAGCGAAACCAGCAGTTCCACTCTCCGGAGCGAAAGGATCCCGAACAACAGCCCGTTCCAGGCAAAGGAAAAGATCAGCAGGAGGTCAAACCATTGAGGGGCAGAATCGATATGAGTAAGATGAAAAAGGTCGGTAATGATATAAAAGGAATTGGGAATGAACAGGAGCCACAGCGTTAGCAACGCCCAAAAACTGAACTTGTTTTCGATCATTGACACATTCCTTGTCATCCACCCCGTGATCCCGTATGGAATAAATGCGAGGAAAAGATTCCAGGGCAGAAATGAATAGGCCAGGGAACCGGTTACCGCTATTCTCACCAGTAACAATAGACAACTGAAGCAACCCGAGAGCAGCAGCCACTCGTGAACCGTGGAAGGCATTGGCAGTTTGAAACTGCGGAATGACCGGGGACTTACCATATCAATAGAATTTTAGGAATGAACACAAGGGCGCCGGTACACAAAGCCGAGAGCGCCGCCACCAGTACCGCCGCGGCGGATACATCCTTGATGAATTTGATGGAAGGATGCCTTTCGGTCGTTATGAAATCCAGTATTTTCTCTATCGCGGTATTGAAGAGTTCGGTTGCCCATACAAATCCTGTGGCCAGCACAAGGGCGATGGCCTCCATTCTGCTAACAGGAAAAATAAAGGCAAGGAATACCACCAGCAGGGTAGCCAGTAAATGAATGACCGCATTGTGTTCACTCCGGAAGAAGGTCCGGATCCCCCCGAATGCATAGCGGAAGCTTTTTCCTCTTTGGGGCCAGTAAAAAACTTTTTCTTTTTTCATACTCATTTTTATTCCGTGATCTCCTTTCAGGCGCCTTTACACAGTGGTAAAATCCAATGACAGTGTATTATAAATCTTTCATCATAAGTTCAATCTTATTGAACAGCTCCCCCACTCCCAACACAACCCAAATAATAAGGATGCCAAGTATGATCTTTATAATTCCCGGAATGGATACACCGGTCCATTTTCCAAGCAGGGCATGTACCGGGGGAAAATAAACGAAAGACAGAAGTAGCAGAAATATTCCGAAAAAAGGGTCGTTCCCCCAGAACAGGTTTAAAACACCTGCGGCAAAAACAAATACGCCAAATATCCAATTGATGACTTCGCCAATTTTCGACCGGGTCTTCATTTCAATCCGGGGTTTTATTTTTTTCAATTCAACCATGTTTAAATATCTTACTTCGGATCCGAATGGTAGGTTCATACAGAAGTTCATTCCATTTCCAGTGATGAAAGGAACTGCAGTTCTTTCCAGTCCGGTATGCACTTCTCATTTTTGCCCAGTGTTCCGGCATGGTAAGAAAACCGAATGCAACGGTTGCGAGTACCGGGAAGGATATCCGGCCGTTTCCCAACATAAAACATTGCAGGCAGGCCTCTCCATCGTCTGTTGTATCATACTGAAGGATCACATGCTTCAGGTCGTGACGCGCATAATGTTTCAGCAAGGGCAGGTTTCTTTCTTCCAGGAAAAGAAACAGGTCATTCCCCAGTGAGCTCTGCGGGAACTGTGCCAGCTCCTCCCTACTGTACAAAAAAGGGTTGGGCCGGCGGATAAGTTTCAGTACGGGCAACGCGACACGATGTGTAAGAAAGACCAGTATGGCCGACCTGAATTGAATAAGTCTTTTTTTCATGGCTTTATTTTACCCCCCTGATCATGTTTTCAAGTACGGTGATGTGTTCGGCAAATGCCTTTTCACCGGCTTTGGTGATGGAATAGGTTGTATTTGTTTTCCTGCCGATGAATCCCTTGTGCACTTTCAGGTAACAATTCTCTTCCAGGCTGAGCAGGTGGGTGGCCAGGTTACCGTCGGTCACTTCGAGCAGCAGTTTCAGGTCGTTGAAATTCACTTCCTCGTTTACCATGAGGGTGCTCATGATACCAAGGCGTATGCGGCTTTCAAAAACCTTGTTCAGACCATTGATCGGATTTTTCATTCAGGTCTCAGTTTCTTTCGTATTTCCACCACATGATGGTCCCGTAAATAATGTGCAGAACGCCAAACCCGATGGTCCAGAACAACAGCCCGTAACCGATAAACCACATATTGATGATACCGAGGATGATCTCCAGGTAACCCAGGTACCGGATATCGGATAAAGTGTATTTACTTCCGTTGATAAGGGCAAGGCCGTAAAAGACCAGGCAGGCGGGAGCCACGAACCGCCATTCCCCGTACTGCAGCATACCCAGGATAAATAATCCTCCCGCCATAACAGGTAACAGCACATTCCAGATAAGGCGTCGGGATGTATGATCCCATACGGGCAGCTTATCTTTTTTTGCTTTTCGCCAGGTAAGAAAAAAAGCGGTGCTGAATGCAAGAACCAATGTAACGGCAGCCAACCCGAGCAATTGCAAAGTCAACAAGTCCTCCAGTACGGTAACTCCTGTACCGGGTGTATAGTTGTCTGATATTGTTGCCCCGTCAAGCATCCTGAAGGCAAACCAGGCCCCTGCCAGTGCGCAAAGGCCCGCGGCGATACCACTCAGGCCGCTTAACGAGATAAAACGACTGCTCCTTTCCATCATTTGCCGGATATCTTTTAGGGTTTGCTCCGGCTCATCCGCACCCGCCTTACCGGGGTGCAGGGGTGTATTTTCTCTCATAAAAAGCACTTTGTAATACAAAGTAAATGGTAAAATAGCTAAACTCCAAACGTATTTTATACACCCGGGAGTTCTTATTATTTATTTAACAATCCCGAATTCAGCTGCTGCGGTGTATTTTTAGGGACTGATGCTGCTGTCAACACCATACCGGCGATTTTTCATCGCTGCCGCCTGTTTGCTTTTGACCCTTTCCTCTTCCGGGCAGGGCAAGGTCCTCCGCGGCATGGTGCAGGACGGGAACAGCGAGGAAGGCATTCCCTTTGCCTCCGTAAGTTTTAAGAACAGCACCGTCGGTAAGCTCACTGATTCCTCCGGAAGTTTTATTTTTTACCTCAACAACTGGCCCTCGGATACACTCGAGATCACCAGTGTGGGATACCAGCCATTTTTCGTCGTCATTGCAAAGAACAGGGATTCGCTGGATCTGACCGTATTAATGGAACGAGGCACTTTCAACGACGGTGCTTCTGTGAAGATCAAAGTGAATAAAGGCCTGCTCGTATGGCGGAAGATCGTACAGAACAAACCGGAAAATGACCGCTACAGGTTTGATAACTTTTCCTACGAACTATACAACAAACTGGAACTGGACCTGAAGAATATCAATTTTCAGAAATTCGGAAAATTCAAGCCCCTGAAATCAATCAGCGACCTGATCAACCAGAATATTGATACGTCGGAGGGCAGCCGCTACCTCCCCACCTACCTGACAGAAGCACTCTCCGATTATTATTACCAGAAAGACCCGAAGAAGAGAAGGGAGATCATAAAAGCGGCCGATCTGAACGGCGTAAAAAACGAAAGCGTACTGAAACTGCTCGGTGGTATGGACCAGGTGGTGAATGTTTACAACAATTTCATCCCGGTATTTGACAAGCAGTTTGTAAGCCCCATCAGCGATAATGGCGACTACTATTATAACTACCGGGTGATCGACACGCAAAAGATCGCCGGGCACCGTTACTACCATCTTGTATTCACACCCCGGCGTAAAGGCGGTGATACATTCGAAGGCGACTGCTGGGTGCATGTCGGTAGTTTCGCCATCCAGCGGATGAACCTGCGGCTGGGAAAAGAAGCCAACGTGAACTTCGTGGAGAACCTCAGCCTGATCCAGGAATATAAACTGATCAATGACAGCACCTGGTTCTTATCTAAAGATAAATTTGTACTTGATCTTTCCCCGGTGGGTAAGGATAAACCCGGTTTTATCGGGCGCAAGACGACTACCTACAGAAATGTGATCGTGAACGATTCTTCTATCACCCGGGAACTGGAAAAGAACAAGCTCATGGAAGAGGTCATCACCCTGCCCGGGGCAAGTGAAAAGGGAAAAGAGTTCTGGGCGGCCGCAAGACATGAACCGCTTAGCAAGAGCGAAAGCGCCATCATAAAGATGATCGATACGCTTACCAATGCGCCGGTTTTCAGGAAATTCACCCGTACCATGGAGTTTATCGGCACCGGTCTCAAAGACATCGGCAATTACCAGATCGGCCCCTGGTTCAACTGGGTCACCTCCAATGGCTGGGAGGGGTTCCGTGTACGATTTGATCTTGCCACCAACAAGCATTTCAACAAAAAGATCAAACTGCACACTTACCTGGCCTATGGATTCGGGGATAAAAAACTGAAAGGAATGGCCGAGGCCTTTTTTCTTCCGAATAAAGATCCCCGCACCTATCTCTATGCCTCTTTTACCAATGATCTCGATTGGGGACAGAGTTATTACGGCGAGGTATCGCAGGACAATGTTTTCGCCCTGGCCATCCGGAAAAAGGGGATCCCGGTAAAAAATATCAAAGTCAATGAAAAACGTTTTGAATTCTTTAAGGAAGTGCTCCCCTGGATGTCGAACCGCCTGACCGTCATTCATAAATCCACCTTGCCGCTGAGAAACCTGGTCCCCCTCGATTCATTCCGGGCCACGGCCAGCGGCAATCCGTTAACCACTTTCGAAGTGTCTGTCAAACTCCGCTTTGCCTGGCTGGAACGTTTCCTGGAAAGCCACTTCTACCGTACCAGCCTGGGCAGCGTTTACCCCATTGGCGAGATCAATATCAGCCGCGGCTTTGCGGGCGTATTCCGGAGCAGTTACAAATACACAAAACTTTCCGTCAGCGTCTCCGATTATTTCAAGATCCCCCCGCTGGGAAATATTTCATGGTATGTATATGGGGGGAAGACCTTCGGCACATTGCCCTACACCTTGCTGGATGTGGCACCCGGCAATGAACTTTACTACTATAATAAATATGCATTCAACATGATGAACCGGTGGGAGTTCATTCATGACAAATTCGCGGGTATCAATCTCGAGCATAATATCGGCAACGGCATCTTCCGCTGGTTTCCCAAACTTCGTTTCCGCCAGTTCTGGACAGCCAAGGCTCTATGGGGCAGCCTTACGCCCGCCAACCGTGCACTGAATTTCAAAGAAGGATACACTTTCCAGACGCTCGATGGGAATACCTACCTGGAACTGGGAACCGGCGTGGATAATATCTTCCGGGTGTTCAGGATTGATTTTATCTGGAGGGTGCTGCCTGTTTCCATACCGAAAGAAGGTGACAAAACATTTGGAATATTCGGAAGTTTCAGGGTTGCATTCTGATTAATACATTCAAATCAGCTTTAGCGTGCAAAATACCGATCTGTTCTCAAGTTTATTCTGTCTGAATCTGTCCAACCCGGAGATTCAGTGTCCCATTTTCGCTAACTTCCTTCCTCTAAAAGAATTTCCATGTCGCACTACATCCTCGCCCTCGACCAGGGCACGACCAGCAGCCGCAGCCTGATCTTCGACAAAAAAGGGAATGTCATCGGATCAGCGCAAAAGGAATTCAAACAGATCTATCCGCAACCGGGCTGGGTGGAACATGATGCCAGCGAGATCTGGAGCACCCAATTCGGCACCATGGCGGAGGCCGTCGCCAAAGCGGGAATCAACATGAAACAAATTGCCGGCATTGGTATCACCAATCAACGGGAGACCACCGTGGTATGGGACCGGAAAACCGGCCAACCCATTTATAACGCGATCGTATGGCAGGACCGTCGCACAGCGGGGTATTGCGATGAATTACGGGTAGAGACAGGGCATGCCCTGTCTCTACGGGAAAAAACCGGCCTGATCATCGACGCCTATTTTTCCGCGACCAAATTAAAATGGATCCTCGATAATGTGGATGGCGCACGGGCCAGGGCCGAAAATGGCGAACTGGCCTTTGGCACCATCGATACCTGGCTGACCTGGAAACTCACGAATGGCGAAGTACATGCGACGGATGTATCGAATGCATCCCGGACCATGCTCTTCAATATTCACACACTTGAATGGGACAAGGAACTCCTGGAACTTTTCGATATCCCTGCAGCTGTATTGCCGGAGGTAAAACCCAGCAGCAGGATCTATGGGGTCACCGGAAATATCATTCCTGATTCAAGAATTCCAATTGGCGGGATCGCCGGCGACCAGCAGGCTGCTTTATTCGGCCAGTTGTGCACGCAACCCGGAATGGTAAAGAACACATACGGCACCGGTTGCTTCATGCTGATGAATACGGGTGAAAAAGCCATTGCTTCCACCAACAACCTGCTCACCACCATTGCCTGGCAGATTGACGGCAAAACAACCTATGCGCTGGAAGGCAGTGTATTCATTGCAGGCGCAGTAGTGCAATGGCTGCGAGATGAACTGAAGATCATCCGCAGTTCGGCTGAAGTGGAATCACTCGCGGCAGAGGTAACAGACAGCGAAGGGGTATATATCGTTCCCGCATTCGCTGGACTGGGTGCGCCGCACTGGAATCCGTACGCAAGAGGAACTATGTTTGGTTTGACCAGAGGTACGAAAAATGCACATATTGCCCGCGCGGCGCTTGACAGCATTGCCTACCAGGTCTATGATGTATTAAATGCAATGGAAGCCGATGCCGGTATTAATATTGCCGAACTTAGGGTGGACGGCGGGGCAACTGTCAACAACCATCTGATGCAGTTCCAGAGTGATATACTTCAATGCAAAGTGGTGCGGCCAAAAATAACTGAAACAACTGCATTAGGTGCGTCTTATTTAGCAGGACTAGCTGTAGGATACTGGAAAAACATCGGGGAGATCCAGGAGCAATGGCAGGTGGATAAAACATTTTCTCCGTCTCTGGCAGATGAAAAAAAGAATGAACTGCTAAAAGGGTGGCAAAGAGCCGTTAAGGCCTCCATTGTTTGGGCTGATGATAAATAGATGATAAATAAATTGAGCCTGAACCGCGAAAAAATGATACAACAGTTGTCTTCCCTCTCCGAATGGGACATCTGTATCATTGGCGGCGGTGCAACTGGTTTGGGTACTGCATTAGATGCGGCTTCGAGGGGATTGAAAACCGTTTTATTTGAACAACATGATTTTGCAAAAGGCACATCCTCACGCAGCACAAAACTGGTGCATGGCGGAGTGCGTTACCTGCAGCAGGGCAATATCAAACTGGTGATGGAAGCCCTGAAAGAAAGAGGGCGGTTGCTAAGAAATGCACCTCATCTCGTACACAACCAGAAATTCATCGTCCCCAATTACAAATGGTGGGAAAAACCATTCTATGGCATCGGCCTAAAGATCTATGATAAGATGGCCGGCAAACTGGGCCTTGGCCCCTCTCAATTTCTTTCCCGCGAAGAAACCTTGCAACTGGCCCCTACCCTCGATCCGGAAGACCTGAAAGGCGGTGTTCTGTACCACGACGGACAGTTTGATGATGCCCGGCTCGCTATCAGCATCGCACAAACGGCCGCGGAGTATGGAGCCGTTCTGCTGAACTATTTTCCCGTCGCCGCTTTACTGAAAATGCAAAAGAAAGTTTGCGGTGTTTGGGTCAGGGATCATTTCACTGGCAAAGAATATGAAGTAAAAAGCAAAGTGGTCATTAATGCCACCGGGGTATTCACCGACAGGATCATGAAAATGGATGAACCCAAACATGAAAACATCATTCATCCCAGCCAGGGCATACACCTGGTGGTTGATAAAAGCTTTCTGCCCGGCGATACCGCCATCATGGTTCCGAGAACAGATGATGGCAGGGTGTTGTTTGCCGTGCCCTGGCATAATAAAATCGTACTGGGTACAACAGACACTTCAGTGAGCGAAATCACCGATGAACCAGTTCCGTTGAAGGAAGAAATTGAATTCATTTTGACCCATATTGCCCGTTATCTTACCAGGGATCCCCGACTGGCCGATATAAAAAGCATGTTTGCGGGTCTGCGGCCACTTGTGAAAAGAAAAACCAAAGCAACAGCCGCCCTGGCAAGAGATCACCTTATCACCGTGGGTGATTCCGGTTTAATAACCGTCACCGGCGGCAAGTGGACAACCTATCGCAAGATGGCAGAGGATGTGGTGGACCTGGCTTTGACCAGACCAGTACAGGAGAAAAGAAATTGTATCACAGCGGAATTGAAATTATCGGGATATAACAAACCGGTATTCCCAGCTGATATCAGTTCACTGAATGATGAAGTGTTAAAAACCCTGGTCAGGCATGCTGTGTCTGAGGAAATGTGTATGACCGTAGAAGACTTTCTTTCAAGAAGGACCCGGTTATTATTGCTGGACGCCGGCACTGCCATAATCACCGCCCCCAAAGTGGCCCGCCTGATGGCAGGGGAAATACACAAAGATGAATCCTGGATACAGGAACAAATCAATAACTTTAATTCGGTGGCCAGGAACTATATTCCAATTATTAATTCTTAATTATTCATTACTAATTACAATTTATATGTCTCCATTCCTTGGTGAATTTACCGGCACAGCATTATTGATCACAATGGGTGGGGGTGTGGTAGCGAACGTGGTGTTAAATAAAACGAAAGGCAACAACAGCGGCTGGATCGTTATCACTTTCGGCTGGGCCATGGCCGTATTCCTGGGAGTATACGCCTCCGTTTCCATGGGAGGTGGCGGTCACCTGAACCCGGCCGTAACCATCGCCCTATATGCTTTCAGCGGTTTTGACAGCGCTTTGTTATTCCCTTATATCAGCGCGCAGTTGGCCGGGGCTTTCACCGGGGCTGTAATTTGCTGGCTGGCCTATAAAAAACATTTTGATGAACCGGGAGACAATGATCTGAAACTGGCCGTTTTCTGTACGGCCCCTGCGATCAGGAATCCTGTTTACAACCTGCTGACCGAGATCATCGGCACTTTTGTTTTACTGTTTGGCGCATTGGTTGCTTCGAAGTCCGCCTCCACCCTTGGCGCACTCGATGCCCTGCCGGTTGCACTGCTGGTGTTGGGTATCGGTCTTTCCCTTGGCGGTCCCACCGGTTATGCCATCAATCCTGCAAGGGATCTCGGTCCCCGTATCGCTCATTTTATCTTGCCCATTCCCGGTAAGCGCGACAGCGACTGGGGTTATGCATGGGTGCCGGTTGTCGGACCGGTCATCGGCGCACTGCTGGCGGCCTGGGTGAAATCGTTAATGTGAAACGACATCCGGTTTAAAATATTTTTTCCGGAACCAGAATGCAAGGTTGACCAGGGCGATCAGGGCCGGCACTTCCACCAGCGGACCGATCACACCGGCAAAAGCCTGTCCGCTATTGATACCAAACACGCCGATCGCTACGGCAATGGCCAGCTCGAAATTATTCCCGGCAGCGGTGAACGCGATAGATGTGCTTTTCGAATAATCAACACCCATCTTCCTCCCGATAAAAAAACTTACTACAAACATGATCGCGAAATAGATCACCAGCGGTAAAGCGATGCGCAATACATCCAGCGGGATATTGACGATCAGTTTTCCTTTCAGGCTGAACATGATCACGATCGTGAAAAGCAATGCGACCAGCGTAATGGGTGAAATGAACGGGATGAATGTATGCTGAAACCAGTCATCCCCTTTCCATTTTCTAAGGAAATAGCGGCTGATCAGTCCCGCTGCAAAAGGGATACCCAGGTATATGGCGACACTTTCCGCGATCTGACCGATAGTTATATCCACCTCCAGGCTCTTCATCCCGAAAAGCGGGGGCAATACCGTGATGAAGACATAAGCATATACACTGTAAAGCAGCACCTGGAAAATACTGTTCAGTGCTACCAGCCCGGCCGCGTATTCCCGGCTCCCTTCCGCCAGTTCATTCCAAACGATCACCATGGCAATACAACGGGCAATGCCGATCAGGATCAGTCCGACCATATAATCCGGGTGATCCCGCAGAAAAGTAATAGCCAGCACAAACATCAGGATGGGACCGATCACCCAGTTCAGCAGAAGGGATACGCCCAGCACTCTTACATTCCTGAACACCTCTCCCATTTTCTCATAGCGAACCTTTGCCAGGGGCGGATACATCATCAGTATCAGCCCGATCGCCAGCGGGATATTCGTCGTTCCGCTGGAAAAGGAATTGATGAACCCGGATGAAGAAGGAATGAAATAACCGATGGCCACTCCCAGCGCCATGGCCAGGAAGATCCATAGGGTAAGGTACCGGTCAAGAAAACCCAATTTTTTTCTTTCGGCGGCAGGGGCGCATTGAGTAGCAGACATGAGGCAATATTATGACTTATTGAAATAATTGAGCGCTACGGATTAAAATGTAATTTTAAAAACAAACCGTTCATATGTTCAAAAGATATTTGTTAATGTCGATCTTTCTTTTCCCCGCATTGGTAATGTACAGCCAGGACATTGAAGCAAAACTGAAAGAGTTGAATATTGAATTAGCTCCCGTCGGCAAACCCATCGCTAACTATGTTCATGTGGTTAGAAGCGGCAACTTGTTATTCCTCGCCGGAAAAGGGCCTTCGGATGCAAAGGGCGAGTTCATCACCGGCAAAGTCGGCAAAGACCTTACGATCGAACAGGGACAGGCGGCTGCCCGGCTCACCGCCATCAATCAAATTGCCGTGCTGAAAGCAGAACTGGGTGACCTGGATAAAGTAAAAAGGATCGTAAAAGTGCTGGGCATGGTGAATTGTGAGGCCGATTTCAAGGATCATCCCAAAGTGATCAATGGTTTTTCGGATCTGATGGTGCAGGTGTTTGGCGATAAAGGGAAACACGCAAGATCGGCCGTAGGCATGTGCTCATTGCCGTTAAATATGGCGGTGGAGATCGAACTCGTGGTGGAAGTGGAATAAGCTGCTATTGATCACAAGCCCCCAGGATAACATCACATGCCTTCCGTATCTGTTCTTCTGAAATGATCAAGGGCGGTGATATTCGCAAACAATTCGGGACAAACAGGAACCAGTCGGTGAGTACTCCTTCCTTAATACAGGTATCGATCACTTTCTTATTCGTCTCAAATGAATCAAACTCCACGGCCATCCACAAACCAAATGAACGAATGGCCTTTATTGCTGGATGAACGAGCAAATTTTTGAATAATTCTTCCTTTGTCTTCACCGTTTCTGTCCAACCTTCTTCCAGTAGTGCCTTCATCGCCGCCATCCCTGCTGCGCAGCATACCGGGTGGCCGCCGAAAGTGGTGATATGACCCAGCACCGGGTTCCCGGTCAATGCATCCATTATTTTTTTATCGGCGATAAATGCACCCAGGGGCATTCCCCCGCCAAGCGCTTTTCCCAATAATAAAATATCCGGGATGATCCCAAAATGCTCAAAACCCCAGAGCTTGCCGGTGCGCCCAAAACCGGCCTGTATCTCATCCAATACCAGTAAGGTCCCGGTCTCCGTGCATTTCTTCCGCAACGCCTTCATCCATTCCACAGACGGTACAATGATCCCTCCTTCCCCCTGCACGGTCTCAATGATCACACAAGCCGTTCTTTCCGTTATCTCCTCCAGTGATGCAAAAGAGTTAAAGGCCTGGTGCTGCACATCCGGCAACAGGGGCCGGTAAGCATTTCGCCAGTATTCATCGCCTATCATACTCAGTGCGCCCTGAGTTGAACCATGATAAGCATGATCGAACCCGATGATCTCTGTTCGCCCGGTAACCCTTTTGGCCAGTTTCATTGCGCCTTCTACAGCCTCGGCCCCTGAATTGGTAAAATAAATGGAGTTCAGCGTTGACGGTAAATGCTGTGTGAGCAGTTGCGCATATTGCACCTGCGGGGCCTCCACAAATTCCCCGTACACCATCACATGCAGGTAGGCCTCCAGCTGCTTTTGTATAGCCGCTATCACTTTCGGATGCCGGTGCCCGACATTGGCCACACTGATTCCGCCGATGAGGTCGATATACTCCTTGCCAGCCGCATCATACAGGGTGCAGCAATCGGCCTTTACGATCTCCAGGGCAAGCGGTGCCGGTGAGGTCTGGGCCACATGACGCAAAAAAAGTTCCCTCTGGGTCAATGGAAATTATTTCACGCAAAGAACGCAAAGGCGGCGCAAAGGGGCAAGGAATTTCGCAACTTTACAGATGACAGTCGGGCAGTCGGGCAGTCGGCAGTCGGCTGTCATAAACGACCAACAATAAATAAAAGATTATAAAACATAAATTATTTAGATGCCTGTAATTCTTCCAGTAGAAGGTAAACTCCCCCGGTTCGGTAATAATTGTTTTATCGCTCCTAACGCTACTATTGTGGGAGACGTAGTGACTGGTGACGATTGCAGTTTCTGGTTCAATTCTGTTGTACGGGGCGATGTGAATTTCATCCGTATCGGCAATAAGGTCAATATCCAGGACGGGGCCTGTATCCATTGCACCTATCAGAAATACGGTACCACGATCGGTAATTATGTATCCATCGGGCACAACGCGATCGTGCATGGCTGCACCCTGCATGATAATGTACTGGTAGGTATGGGTGCTATTGTAATGGACAATGCCGTTGTTCACAGCAATACTATCATTGCCGCCGGGGCCGTGGTACTTGAAAACACAATCTGTGAACCCGGTAGCATTTATGCCGGGGTGCCGGCTAAAAAAGTAAAGGATATTTCAAAGGAAATGATCAGCGGGGAGATACACAGGATAGCAGATAATTATGTGGGGTATGCTGATTGGTTCAGAGATGAGTCGGGAGTCGGGAGTCGGGAGACAAAACCCTGACTTTCAGAGGCTATCTCGAAGCTCTAAGCTCGAAACCCGCAACTCACAGCTCGTAGCTTTACTATTCCAAAAGCAATTTATTCTTAGTAAATTCGTTAATTATAACAACCTGTATACAATGAAAAACCTCCGGTACCTGGCAGTTGCACTTAGTCTCATGATGATACTCTCATCCTGCGGCAAACTGAGCAGCCTGTTCAAAAGAAAAACCGGATGCCCCAGCAACGGAAAAAATGTGGGTGCCGAAAAGATCCTCAGCGGCGACCCGGATGCAGCCAAATCAATGAAGAAAGCGAAGAAATTTAAAAGTTAAGGTTTTATTGTGTGCAGCGTTTAAGCCATCATCCATGTCTAATGGATGCTACTTCGATCATTATATCCGTAGTATGAATCAACTTAAACACCTTAACCATGAGCCTCACCCTGCGAACCACCCTGGGCTGTACCGAAGCCGTAATTGCCGATGACGGAGGATTAAAACAGTTTTACCACGTAGCCACTGTATTGAGCCAGGATTTCAACATCCGGTTTTCCAACAAAGAAGATGATTTTGATGCCATTGACTGGGAATTCCGTTTCAAAGGCCACAACCTTACCCTTCATTACAGTATCTACAATGGCATTTCTATCTTCCCCACCAAGACCCGCGATGCCCTTAACAAGGATAATAAGGCGGTTGTTGAACTGGCCGGCGTGCTGGAAGGAAAATTGTTCAATGAGGGCAGACGGAATATTGCCTGAGGTCCGGTCTGTTGAATTCTTTTGCAAAAATATAATGAACCCCTCCGGGGTTCTTTTACTTTATTCTGCCGATCCCCGGGTTGCACCCGGGGCTATTCATATTTAGCCCTTTCAGGGCAATACATAAATCCCCGCACCTCTAAGATGATTTAAACGAACCCAGGCAATTTGGAAAGAATCTATGACCTAAATCTCCCTTTTAGGGGGACAGGGGGTTCCAGCGAATCCAGTATGCCAAGGTAACTCACATAGCGATCTTCATGTATTTCCCCCGAATTGACCGCTTCTTTTATTGCACAGCCCGGTTCATTATAATGAAGGCAATTGTTAAACTGGCAGCCGTTCAACCGGTTCCGCATCTCCGGAAAATAATGCGACAACTCCTGTTTTTCAAGGTCCACCAGGCCAAATTCCCTCATTCCTGGTGTATCAATAATGCGACCCCCAAACGGCAGGTCATACATTTCCGCAAAAGTCGTGGTATGCTGGCCCTTTCCGCTCCAGCCGCTGATCTCGCTTGTCTTCAGGTTTATTTCAGGGAAGATCACATTCAGGAGGGATGATTTACCCACACCGCTGTGACCGCTGAGCAGGGTGGTCTTATCCTTCAGCAGTTTCCTTAGTTCTTCCATACCCACGTTTTTTTCCGCGCTTACCAGCAGCACTGTATACCCTACAGTCTCATACATTTGTTTCCACAGCAGAAATTTCTCCATCTCCTTCTTCCGGTAGATATCCGATTTATTGAACACGATCACCGAGGGCACATGGTACATTTCCGAAGCCACCAGGAACCGGTCAATAAAACCCTGTGAGGTCCTTGGTTCGATCAGGGTAGCGATCAGCATCGACTGGTCGAGGTTGGCCGCAACAATATGATGCTGGTGTTTGTGCCGGGGACTTTGCCGGTTGATATAATTATGCCGGTCAATGATCCCGGTGATAATGGCAGTCCGGTCACCCTCATTCTCGATATCAGCTTCCACCCGGTCGCCTACGGCCACGGGATTCGTACTGGTGATATCATCCAGTTTCAGCACACCTTTGGTACGGCCATTCCAGGTATTTCCCGACGCATCTTTGAGAATATACCAGCTTCCAGTTGATTTGTAGACAAGGGCTTTCATGCAGCCGCTAATTTACAGGAATGAATGTGGAGAATCGGTAGTTTCTCATTTTGAATTTCACGCGGAGAGTGCAGCGGACTGCCGACTGCCGACTGACATTCAAGGGAACTTCCGCAGCACAGTGAATTTCAGTAGCCACTCCAGGAAAACAAAGAATAAGGCCGCCAGCACAAAGGGCAGGAATTTTTCCTGTACCCTTTCAAAAGAAAGGGTCTCCACTTTTGATTTTTCCATCTGGTCGATCTGGCTGTAGATATTTTTCAGCCCCTCTTTATCCCGGGCCCTGAAATACCGCCCCCCTGTCTCCACCCCGATCTTTTGCAAAAGAGCCTCATCGAGGAAATCAACAGCCGCATTTTTAGGACCCTTGCTGTTCGAAGTATTCTCAATTACAGTGGCCGGGCCGGCACTCATACCAATGGTATATACCTTTACTCCTTTGGATTTGGCAATTTCCAGTGCGGTCAGCGGATCGATCAGTCTTGTTTCAGGAGGGTCTTCCTTTCCGTCTGTAAGCAAAATGATCACCTTGCTTTTCCCGGGGCTTTTCGTCAGCCGGTCAACCGCCGTTGCCAGCCCTTCCCCGATTACCGTCCCGTCTGCCAGGTACTTCCGGCTTTCCAGGCTCTGTATCTGGGTCAGCAACGTATTCCTGTCTGTGGTGATCGGGCATTGCGTAAAACTCTCCCCCGAAAAGATCACCAGCCCGATCCGGTCTACCGGCCTGCTTCGTACAAATTCCATCGCCACTTCCTTGGCCACTTCCATGCGGGAGGGCGGAATGTCGCGGGAACCCATACTGCCGCTGACATCCATACAAAGCACTATATCGATCCCCTCACCTTCGGTACGTTCCTCGGTATTGCGTTTTTGCGGTCTTGCCAGCGCAAGGATGAGTGCGCTCAATGCCAGCAATCGTAATACAAAGGGTAAGTGCCTGAACCGGCTCTTCCACGACTTTGCCACAAAAGCTCCGGTCGTGGATACGATGAAAGTGGATTGACGGCGGTCTCCTCGTTTTATATACCACCCTATCAATAATGGCAGAAATGCAAACAGCCCGAATGCTAACGGGAACGCAAAATCAATATTCCTTAGATAATCGTACAGCATAACCTACTGGTCCCTCCCTCCCGGAAGGATTATATCCGCCTGTTTTTCGATACTGTTGATGGCATCCAGGATCACTTCATGAGCCGCCCTGTCATCAGCTTCTGTCGGGTTGTATTTAGCGAACTTCACCATATCCCCCAGCCGGAGTGACTGGCATAGTTTTTCAAATTCCTCCTTTGACAAGCCCTTATCCTTTAATTGTAAAAGGAGATCATCCGTTGTTTTCTGCAATGACAGTACCCCTTTTCTCCTGAAAACATAGTACCGGAATATCCCCGAAAGCCGGGTGTGATACTGCTTGCTGTCCGGTTTTGACCGTTGCAGCATATCCAGTTGAGTGACCGCTTCCCTGTAAGGGTCAATGTCGGCCGACGGTCTTTCAGGAACAACGGGTTTCTTCCGGCGTAAAAAATAAACGAGTGCGAGCGTGAGTAACAGGGCCCCTCCGGCGGCATACCACCACCAGGGATTTCCCTTTTCAACGCTTACCTCAATAATATCTTTTATATCATGATATCCCTGCGCGGGATCGGATTCAGAGAATACCACATCGATCCCCAGCGTATCCGACCTGGTTTTCTTTGAAAGAGAAAAAGCGGGGATGACCCAGTGCCCCGAATCAAAACTGGTTAAGGGATAGATCCCGCGTATCGTTACAATACCATTACTGCTGCTGCTGTCTTTCCTGGCATCAGCTGCCAATTCAAAATGGGGTATACTGTCTATCCGGGGAAAAGAAACCGTCGCCCCGGTAACATATGTGGCTTCCACGGTCAGCGTAAACGGTTCACCCAGCAGGATCCTGTTCTTATCTACCGATGACCGTATACTCGCTCCTCCCTGTCCCTGCGCATACACGGCGGGCAGCAGCAAAAGGAGGAGGAATATTTTTTTTTGAAGGGACATATGGTGGCGGATCAACGGTTGCGGCTCAGGAAGAATCGTTGCAGCACTTTTACATAATCCTCCCCTGTTTTAATGTGCAGCAGGTCGCAGCCCGCTTTTTTAAAATTTTGAGTGGCGTAGTCCGTCACCCGGAAAAACTCCTGCTCATAGCTGTACCGCACAAAGGAATTGCTGCTATCCACCCATTTGGTGGCGCCGCTTTCGGCATCTTCAACCTTCAACATCCCTGCATCGGGTAATTGCTGGTCCGTCTTATCGTAGAGCTTGATACCGATCACATCATGTTTCCTGGCAGCGATGCGTAACGCATCCTCGTAATTGGCATCGATGAAATCACTCAATATAAAAGCGATGCTCTTCTGCCGGGTTGAGTTATTGAAATACCGGAGAGCCTTGCTCACCGCGGTTCCCTTACCCTTCGGTTCCATGGTCAGCAGTTCCCTGACGATATACAGGGCATGCTGCTTGCCCTTCTTCGGCGGTATATATCTTTCGATCACATCGCTGTAAAATATAGCCCCGATCTTGTCGGCGTTATTCACGGCCGAAAAACTCAGGACAGCCCCGATCTCCGTAATGATATCCCTTTTCCGGGCATGCACAGTGCCGAACAGCGAACTGTTGCTGATATCCACGAGCAACATCACGGTCAGTTCCCTTTCCTCTTCGAAGATCTTACTGAAGGGGTGCCCGAACCTTGCCGATACATTCCAGTCGATGAAACGGATATCATCCCCGGCGGCATATTCCCTGACCTCCTTGAATGACATCCCCTTCCCCTTGAACGCACTATGGTATTCCCCGGTGAAAAGATCACTGGTCAGCTTCTTGCTTTTAATTTCAAGCTCTCTTACTTTTTTTAATATTTCTGTTGTGGTAAGCACTACTTATAAATTAGCTGTTTGCAATCAGCTAACAGCTTATTAAGGTACATTGATCTGTCGCAGCACATCATCGATCACATCTTCCACTTTCACATTCTCCGCTTCGGCTTCATAAGTTAGACCGATCCGGTGCCGTAACACATCCTTGCAGATACTCCTGACATCTTCGGGGATCACAAATCCTCTTTTATTCAGAAATGCCTGCGCTTTGGATGCAATGCCCAGACTGATACTTCCCCTGGGTGACGCGCCATAGGCAATGAGCGGTTTCAGTTTTTCCAGCTTATAGGATTCCGGGGTCCTTGTGGCGAATACGATATCGAGGATATACTGTTCGATTTTTTCATCCATATAGATCTGCGAGGTCAGTTCCTTTGCATGGGTCACTTCCTGCATCGACACGACCTGTTTGATCGCCGGTGTTGCGCCCTGTATGTTCTGGCGAAGGATCAGTTGCTCCTCGCTCATTTTGGGATACCCTACGATCACTTTCATGATGAAGCGGTCCACCTGCGCTTCCGGTAAAGGGTACGTGCCTTCCTGCTCCAGCGGATTCTGCGTGGCAAGAACCAGGAAGGGTTCATCCAGTTTGTAAGTTGAATCG
>CAZEZE010000008.1:0-23110 GCA_964516445.1 uncultured Chitinophaga sp.
CAGACCCCTGTTCAGGATAGGCCCGGTTGGGTTATTTTTACATCTTATAGATATATTATAATGAAACCATACGAGATTTTATTAAGGAATAACAAAGACTGGGCAGAAGGCAAGGTCTCGGATGACCCGGATTATTTCAGCCGATTGTCGCAGTTGCAGAGTCCTGAATTTTTATGGATCGGCTGCAGCGACAGCCGGGTGCCCGCCAACGAGATCACGGGCACCGATCCGGGAGAGATCTTTGTGCACCGGAACGTAGCCAATCTTGTCATTAATACCGATGTGAATGTGCTGAGCGTACTGGATTATGCAGTGAACCATTTGAAAGTAAGACATATCATTGTATGCGGACATTATGGTTGCGGGGGAATCAAGGCAGCGATTACCAACCATGATTTCAAACCGGTGCTGAATATGTGGCTGCGGAACATAAAGGATGTATACCGTATCCACCGGGCCGAACTGGATATACTGGGAGATGACGACAAAAAGGCCAACCGCCTCACGGAGTTGAATGTAATGGAACAGGTTTTTAATCTTGCCAAGACCTCCATCATCCAGCGGGCCTGGAAACATGAACAGCGGCCTGATCTGCACGGCTGGGTTTACGGACTGGATAACGGGCTGATCAAACCTGTTTATGAAATGAAATCAGGCACACATATCGATGAACTGTATGAATACGATGATCTGTAAGCTGATCAGCCGGTGAGCTGGTGCTGAAGGATAAAAACCGCCGCCCCTGCCAGGTAGCCGAGCAATGCGAGCCACCCGATCTTTTTCAGGTACCAGAAGAATTCTATTTTCTCCAATCCCATGGCAGCAACCCCCGCGGCTGAACCGATGACCAGGCAACTACCGCCGGTGCCTGCACAATACGCCAGGAATTCCCAGAAAAAATGACCTGTTGGATACTGCTCCAGCCCGTACATACCCTGTGCGGCAGCCACCAATGGCACATTATCCACGAAAGCGGATAACAGTCCGATCAGCAGCGTAATGATACTGATATTCCCGATAGATCTCTCCATGGATGCCGCGAGGCTGGTCAATACCCCTGTTGCCTGCAGCGCCGCGATGGCAAGTAGTATTCCAAGAAAGAATAAGATGCTGGGCGTATCAATTTTGCGCAGTGCGTGATTCACGGAAAAAAGTCCTTTTTCCGCTTCATCCTTTTCGCTGTGGATCATTTCGGTGATCACCCACATAAGACCCAGGCCCAGCAGGATCCCCATATAGGGAGGCAGGTGAGTAACGGTCTTAAATACCGGTACAAACAATAAGCTTCCAACGCCTACCCAAAATACCAGGTTTCTCTCACCTGCGGAAGTCGTAAAATTCTTATTGGCGCTGGTTGCAGACGCCCTGATGGCATTCCCCTTCACCTGCCGGCTGATGATAAATGCCGGGAGGGCAAAACAAACAATGCTGGGAAGGATCGTCTGTAAAATGATACTGCCCGCTGTTATCTGGCCGCCTATCCAAAGCATGGTAGTCGTAATGTCACCGATCGGGCTCCAGGCGCCCCCGGCATTAGCTGCAATGATGGTAAGCCCTGTAAATAACAGCCTGTCCTTTTTATCAGGAATAATGACCCGCAGCAATGAAACGATCACAATAGTGGTGGTCAGGTTGTCAAGAACAGCTGAAAGAAAAAAAGTGATCGTACCGATTATCCACACAAGCTTTCTCTTGCTGGTGGTATGGATCCTGCTGGTAATGACTTCAAAACCGTCGTGGGCATCGATCAGTTCCACAATGGTCATCGCGCCCAGGAGGAAAAAAAGAATACCGGCCACTTCTCCCAGGTATTCACTGACTATGTGTCCCGGTGACTGATCACCTTCCGCAAAAAAAGCAAAGATCGTCCAGCACAGCACCCCTGTGATCAGGGCAGACGCCGCTTTATTGATCTTTAAAGGATGCTCCAGTGCTATAGCAGCATACCCTAAAATAAATACGATGACGATAAAAGCGACCATGCCGGTAAAAATATGAAATAACCGGCAGGAGGGAATGTAAAAATGAGGGTGAACTTACCAACGGGTTTCCTGACACTTTTCTCTTTTACCTTTTTGCGAAGTCTTCCGGAAGTGTCACGCAGAGAGCGCGGGGATGACAGCGTTACACTGAAATTAGCAACTTCTCCCTGCGAACGCTGCGTGCTCAGCGTGAAATATATATAGCTGATAAGCTATCCGGGTTTCTCATTTTAGTGTAGGTTTGTAGCATGTCCATCGAAGTAAAAAACCTGCTTAAAGAATACGGTGAACAAAAAGCTGTCAACAATATCTCCTTTAAAGTTGGCAAAGGTGAAATCGTGGGCTTTCTGGGACCCAACGGCGCGGGCAAATCCACCACGATGAAGATCATCACCGGTTACCTGCAGCAAACAGGCGGGGAAGCCTGGGTATGCGGTATCAATGTGGCGGAGCGGCCGCTGGAAACCAAGAAAAAGATCGGTTACCTGCCCGAACTGAACGCGCTGTATTATGAAATGTATGTGAAAGAATATCTTTTGTTTATCGCTTCCGTACATCATATCAGTGACCCGGCATCGAGGGTGAGCACCGTTATCGAAACGGTAGGACTGTCCGCCGAAGCGGGAAAAAAGATCGGGCAGCTATCCAAAGGTTACAAACAAAGGGTGGGACTCGCCGCGGCCCTGATCCATGATCCGGAAGTGCTGATACTGGATGAACCCACTTCCGGGCTTGACCCGAACCAGATCGTGGAGATCCGGGAAGTGATAAAAAAACAGGGAACCGATAAAACGGTCCTTTTTTCCTCGCATATCCTGCAAGAGGTGGAAGCCATCTGCGACCGTGTGATCATCATCCATAAAGGCGAAATCGTTGCGGATGAACGCCTGAGCAGTCTGCAAAAAGCCGGTAAAGATTCCCGTTCCGTGCAGGTGGAATTCAAGGAACCTGTGCAAAGGGAATGGCTGGAGTCACTTCCCACCGTTGTGGAAGTGAAAAATATTCAATATTCAATGTTCCATATTCAATGTTCAGATGCGGAACTAGTAAAAAAGCAGATCCTTCAAATGTCCATCGACAGGAACCTCAATATTGTTTCCCTGCAAAGCGCCGGCCAGGGCCTGGAAGATATTTTCCGGGAACTGACAACCGGTAATGCCGTTAAAAACAACTAACGTATAAGCGTAACCGTACCTTTAAGCAGGATTGTTTTCCCTTCGGCCGTATCATATTCAAGCAGCCATACCAGCACCGATGAGGTGAGTTGCTTACCATTATATCTTCCATCCCAACCCTGACCCGCCGATCGGGTGCTGAAGAGAAGAATCCCGTTTCGTTCGTATACGGAAAAGCGCCTGAGTTTCACCTGCCCGAACATAACGGGCCGGAAGAGGTCGTTCTTTCCGTCACCATCGGGCGAAAAAGCCGTAGGAACATAGATGCTGCAGTTTTCGATCACCGTTATTTTTCCGGTCGTGCTGTCGGAACAAGCTCCTTCGGCCACTGATTTCAGGGATATATCATAGATACCCGGTGCGGGAAATGTTACAGTAATATCCCGGGTACTGAATTCCCTGCCATCGCTTAGTTTCCAGGTATGTTCCATTGCCTGGTTTCCCGGAATAGTGGTTTTATTGAGCATGGATACAGCCCCGTTAACACATTGTTCCAAAGGATCGGTTGAAAAGCCTGCAACGGGCACCGGTAACAATCGTATCCCGGTCGTTCTGGTACGGCCTGTGCACTGTCCCCTTGTTATGATCGCGAAATACCGGTTTTCGTCATCCGCCGGTTGCGGAATAAAGACATTGGCATTGGCTCCTCCTACGGCCATATCATTCTGGTACCACTGTATACTCCCGTTCGTAGCCCGGGCCTGCAACACCGTGTTCACCGTTGCCGATCTGCAAAAAACGGAATCACCCGTCACCACCAGGGCTGTATCCACAAATATGGGCGTAACATTCACCGTATCATAATTCATACAGCCGGTTAAACTGTCTGTAACGGTGAGGTAAAAAGTAACAGGGATATTCAGCCCCGCAATGGTTTGAGTAACGGCCGCACCGGGATAAATGACTAATGAATCAGGCATCCAACTATAACGATAACCCGAAACCGGCGCTCCGCCCAAAAAAGCCGCTGTTCCTTCACAAAAATCAGTATCAGGTCCGGCATTGGCTACGGGTAAGGAAGCGGATCGCAATACTGCCATGATCGTATCGGGACAACCGAAACCGGGATAAGGCGTTACTACCACCGGGAAAACAGTACCTGCCGCAGGAACGGGGCTTAGCAGCATCGTCTGATTGGTTGACAATATGGTAGAGTAGCTGGCATCCGCATACCAGGTATAGGTTTGAAACCCATACGGTGCAGTGATGGATACCTCACTCGCACCCGGGCAGATCATAGCGCCGGTCACCGCACTGTTGCAGGAACTCGCGATATCAACATAGGCATACCCGAAATGTCCGGTGAAAGTGCAATCACTGGTGATGAATTCAAGTCGCAGGGTCTTGCCCGCATAGCCCGATAAATTCAGCGTTACGGGGGTCCATTCTTTATAAATAACCGTTGTATCAACGGTGGAAACCCGGAAACCGGGCAGGGAAGCAGAAGCCGTAAAATCAAAATCAGAACAGCCGATCACTTCGTTGTCGGTAACATTATAGACCCTTGCCCGGAAACGGGGTTGTTCATCAGGATTGTGCTGCGGGTCCTGGAATACCACGGCATAATAAAACAGAATGGAAAAAAAAGACGCTGTATCAGGAATGGTGAACGAATAATGAATGGCTTCCGCACTGATGGGGCTCAGAAAATTATTACCCAGCTTCAGGCTATACCCGCTTCCATTGGGGCAGGCCACGGGGAAACCGCCGAAAATATCCCTGTCGGGTGTGTCATTGGAATAGACCTTGTGATGATCCGGATTTTGATTAAAGCCTGTCCAGGTGACCGTATTGACACCACCAATACTTTCCACCCTGCCGGTAAAGCATTGCCAGTTGGCCAGGTTTCCCGTTTCAAAATCAATGTTCGGGGGACAAACCGCCTGCTGTCCTGTTGCAGCCAATACGCCCAGGATCGAAGAAAGCGCTGCTGCCAGTATATGTTTCAAATGCACATACATGATGGCCTGTTGAATCCGTAAAAAGGGTAATGGCCTTCTATAGCAATTAAAATTACTTCTTTCCCACAGTATATTCAGGTGTGAGTCAGAAGAATTCGCAGCAATGATCGCTGGAAAAAGCGGGATCAAAAACCCTTCTTTTCCGCGGGTTTATCCGTTTTGCCTTTCTCGAAATCACCTCCATACACCATAACCAGTTTGGTCCTGTCGAAATATTTACGCAAAGCGGCATTCACCGATTCGAGTGAAAGTCCTTTTATTTTATTTTCAAAATCGGTGAACTCCGCCAGGTCGCGGCCATCCCTGATATACCAGCGCAGTTGCTGTGCCAGGTAATCATTCATTCCCAGCATGGTTTTATTTCCTTCCAGCCAGGCGTTCTTTGATTTTTCCAGTTCGTCTTTGGTGAACCCGGCTGTAATGGCCTTGTCAACTTCCTGCCGGAGGGCAGAATCCAGGCGCCCTTTGAATACCGGGTTAAAGGCAGCATACAAGCTCCAGGTGGAAACATCAAATTTGAAATTGCTGCTCAAAAAAGTGCCGGCCCCGTAACTCATGCCTTCATTCTCCCGGAGTCGAAGGGGAATACGGGAAGAAAGGAACGCGCCCCCTCCCAGTAATTCATTGGCCATGAACAGGGCGGCATAATCATTGTGTTTTTCGGAAATATTCACATTGATACTTCCCAGCACGATGGCATTGGTCTTGTCCGGTGTGTTGATGGTCTCTGTAGTTCCCTTCACGTCAAAGTACCGGGGCGCCACGGTGGCGAATTTCATTTTACTGTTCCATCCACCGAACGTTTTGTTGAGAAAACCTGTGACCGCCGGTTTATCCAGTTCTCCTACGAATGAAGAGATGGAATTATCGGCCCCGTAAAAATCTTTATAAAACGTTTTCACTTCATCCAGACTGGTTGCCGCGAGTTCTTCCAGCCATTCATCTGAACTGGCAGCATAGTTGGGATGGCCCTTGGGATATTGGGTACTGAGTTTGGAAAGTTTTTCAGACGCCAGTGACTGCGGGTCGTTCTTATACGCCTCGATATCCGCCTTTGAATCCAGTTTAACCTTTTCAAATTCCGCTTCATCAAATTTGGGGTTCTTCAGCAGATCTTCCAGTAATGCTAAGGCAGCGGCCAGGTTTGGTTTATCAGTGCTTACATTGATCACCAGCCCGTTGGGGTTCCCGTAAAATGATATGTCCGTCTTAATGCGGTCCAGTTCATCACTGATCTGCTTCCTGGAACGGGTGCTGGTTCCTGTTTTCAACATGCTCGCTACCAGGTAGGGAGCATATTTCTTATTCATCAGGCTGTTCTCGTCGCCGAACCGGAGACTGATGCTGGCATTGATCTTATCCCCTTTGGTAGGTTTTTGCAGCAGGGCATATTTAGCGCCGTTGGCCAGTGTGCCGTATTCAGTGTTCTTTTTGATGTTGGCAATGCTGTTCTCAAAATTCTCTTTTTGCGCTGCCACTTCTTTTCCTTTATAGCCATTCAGCAGTTTGGCGATATCGGGGGTTTCGCTCACCACGGTCCTGTCGGGTGCCGCATCGGGGATGAACACACCATAGGTACGGTTAGACGGTTTGTAGTATTTCCGGGCCGCGGCTTTCAGGTCATCCACGGTCAGTTTCTCCAACCGGTCGCGGTGCATGAACCATAGCCGCCAGTCGCCGGCCCCGATATACTCGGTGAGCCTGACCGCAAAATCGGTGGTCTGGTTCATGGAATTTTCGATGTCCTTGAGAAGACTGTTCTTTGCCCGGGCAAGATCTTCCTCCGATATATCCATTGTAATGATCCCGTCAGCAGCTTTCAGCAATTCCGTTTTGGCGCTGTCGATGCTTTTTTCCTTCGGTACCTCCAGTTCATAGTAGGTGATGCCCGGGTCATACAGGGTATAGGCATAACCGGAAACCTTGGAAGCCATTTTTGTTTCAACCAGTTTCTTATAGAATACACCGGAAGGGTCATTCGTGAGAATTTCCACGAGTGCATCGTTAGCGGAAAAATCCTTGTCGGCCAGCGGAGGGGTGTGGTAGCCCATGGACACATACTGGATATCGCCGGTTCTGCGCAGGGAGACCTGCCTTTCACCATCCTGTGGAGGCTCTACCGTATAAGTGGGTAGCAGTTTACGCGCGGGTTTGGGTATCGGCCCGAAATACTGCTGTACATACTGCAATGCTTTTTTTTCATCGAATTTCCCCGCAATGACCAGGACCGCGTTATCCGGCTGGTAATACTTTTTATAGAACACTTTGAGGTTCTCTGCTTTAACTCTTTCTATGTCTTCCTTACTTCCAATAGTTGATTTTCCGTAATTGTGCCAGAGAAACATGGAAGAGATGACCCTGTCCATCAGCACCCCGTTAGGATAATTCTCCCCGATCTCAAATTCATTGCGGACCACGCTGAATTCTTTGGCCAGTTCTTCCGGCAGGATCTTCGAATTCACCATCCGGTCAGCTTCCATGTCAATGGCCCATCGGAGGTTTTCATCTGATGCCGATAATATCTCATAATAATTGGTGCGGTCGTACCAGGTGGTACCATTGGCAAAAGCTCCCTTGTCGGCAATGGCCTTTTTGATATCGGTGAATTTCTTGCACTGCTTGAACAGCATATGTTCCAGCAGGTGGGCCATCCCGCTTTCACCGTACCCTTCATGGCGGCTCCCCACTTTATACACGATATTGACAGCGATATTCGTCTGGGAGGCATCGGGGATCAGCAACACCCGGAGCCCGTTGCTCAGTTCATATTCATTAATTCCCTCAACGGTGGTGACCAGTTTAGGTTTTGCCTGTGCACATAGTTCGCTGGTACCCGGCCATAAAATACCGGACAGGATAAACATCAGGATAAGACGCATGATTATTTGATTTAGCCTGAAAATAGGTCAAAAGTATAACAGGGCAAAACCGCCGGGCACAAAGGGGAAAAATGCCCTGAAACGTTACCGTATCACCGTTATGGTGCCTTTTTCCGTAACCAGTTTATTATCGGCGTTATAAAATTCAAGGATCCATACATAAACACCGGTAGGCTGTTCTACTCCTTTAAACCTTCCATCCCAACCTTCCCCGTAGGTTTGGGTGAAGAAAACCAACTGTCCCCAGCGGTTGAATACGGAAAAACTCTTTAACCCTTTCATCCCGATCAGGTAAGGACGGGCCAGGTCATTCAAACCGTCGTTATTGGGAGTAAAGGCGGAAGGCAGGTAGTAACCGGATTTTTTTAACACCAGCATCTGCAGCGTATCGGTGGTAACACAGGTGTGTTCATCCGTGATATCAATGAAGTATCGTACATCATTGCCATCGGCAAAAAACTCTGTATACGGGGTGGTATAGCTGCTGAGATGAATGGGGGGCCGCCAGTTGTAAACAGGACCAATGGTATCACGTACATGCACAAACGCAGAACTGTATTGCGGCACCGTGATGTCGCGGTAACGGTAACCCGGCGCCTGGCGGTTCACCTGTACCGTTTTGACAACGGTCTGTGTATCGTTTTCGCAACCCAGGGTGGCCATCTTCAGCATCACATCCAGTTTACCCGGGGTGGTATTATAAGTGACCGGCAGCGGGTCCTTCATGGTTGAAAGCGGGTCCCCGTTATTAAAGTTCCAGACATACCATGCCTGTGGCGTACTGTTTTCATTGCTCCGGTTGGTAAACTGCATGGGCCGGCCGGTACAAATGGAGTCCCAGGTAAAATCAGGGATGCCATTGGGCATAACATAAAGGGTTTGCTCCGTACTGTCCATACAGCCAAATGATGTGGTGGTGACCAGTTTGGCAGTATAGCTTCCTGTTTGAGTGAATGACTTGGTCGCATCCAATACCTGTTGCCAGGTTCCGTCGCTGAAACGCCAGATATGATCCATCACCGCATTATCCGGTGCATTGGAACTATTGGTAAAGACAAATGAATTACTGGTCACACAGCCCGTATCATTATTAACGGTAAAGCCGGAAACGGGAAGCGGGTGCAGGCCAACGATCACAGACCGGGTGCTGTCCAGACAACCTCCCTGTGTTACTTCGGCCCAGAATGTTCCGGACAAAGCGGGTTGAAAACTAAAACCGGTTGCCCCGGGAACAGGACCGGTTACAATCTCATGCCATTGCACGGCGGTGGATGAATTGCTGACCAAAAGGCTGGGGCCCGTTTCCCCCACGCAGAAGTCAGGGTCACCGGTCACTGTAAGTGTTGTATCCACAAAAAAAGTAGAAACGATAGTTGTATCCGTGGAAATACAGCCGTTCAGGATATCAGTAGTGGTAACGATGTATTCGGTTGGATTGATAGTCCACGGCATTGCAAAGGGGTTGGCAATATTGGGATTGTTGACCTCTCCGGCCGGTGTCCATGCGTAACTGTATCCCGCAACGGGTGATGCACCGATCTGAACCGGCATACCCTGACAAATACTTTTATCCACGCCCGCATCGGAGACGGGTGGTACACCGACATCAACGGTTGCATACAATGTATCGCGGCAGCCAAAACCCGGGTAGGGTTCCACTACAACCGGGAAAACAGTTCCAACGGAGGGGGGCGGGAACAGGGGAAGTGATTGGGTATTGGCCAATATGGTTGAAAAAGTAATATCGGAGTACCAGGTGTAATTCTGAAAGCCAAAGGGTGCCTGGAGGGTGATGCCCGGATCGCCGGGACAGATATAATTCCCGGTTATGGCACCGGCGCAATTAGAGTTCACATCGATGTAAGCATACCCAAAATGCCCTTGTTGCGTACATTCCGAAGTAATGAACTCCAGTTCGATGGTCTTCCCCGCAAGCCCGGAGAGGTTTAAAGTTACAGGAGTCCAGTCCTTGTAAAGTACACTGGGGTCCACCAGCGAAGGTAGAAAGCCGGGTAAAGTAGAAGAAGCGGTAAAATCGAATGTCACACAGGGAATGGTCGTCATGGTGGAAAGGTCGGTGATCCTCGCCCGGAAGCGGGGTTGTGCCTCGGGTGTATGACCGGGGTTCTGAAGTACAACCGCGTACCAGAAAAAGATCGAGAACGTAGTGGCCGTTGCAGGGATGGTATATGTATACGAAACGCCGGCGGCCTCTCTTCCGATCCCTCCGTTGGTAGTGGCGGTTTCATTCCCGAGTTTTACGCTGAATCCGCTCCCGTTGGGGCAGGATTGCGGGAACCCGCCATAGAAATCAATGCCCGCGGTAGGAGCCGGGATCATCGTATGAAGAGTGGCAACCGGGGGGCCGACACTGTTCCAGGTAATCGTATTTAATCCTCCGCTAATGGCCACCGTTCCGGCACGGCAAACCCAGTTGGAGAAATCACCCAGCTCAAAGTCAAGGTTCGGGGGACAAAGTCCTGGCTGTGCCTTTGCTTTGTTGAAAAAACAACCAGACAGTAAGAAGAGGAAAAAATATCTCATAACCGGGTGACGCATTGCCTTAAACAGGCTCCAAACTTATCCAAAAAAAACGGATAAATTAAATTTAAGACGCAAACTCTTTTCCCCCATCAATTGACCTTAATCATTGGGAAAAACATCGTTTCTTTGCGGCACCGTACCGCATTTCTCAATAAAAAACCAAAAAACCATGAGTTATATCGCTGAGATCTTTGCCCGGCAAATCCTGGATTCAAGAGGAAACCCCACCGTGGAAGTGGATGTAATAACGGATGAAGGGGCATTGGGCCGTGCTGCCGTGCCCAGCGGCGCCAGTACCGGTATACATGAAGCGGTGGAGTTGAGGGATGGCGATAAGAAGTTATACCTCGGTAAAGGGGTGCTTAAAGCGGTCAAAAATGTAAATGATATTATCGCCCCGGCCCTCATCGGTAATGATGTGGCTGACCAGACCGGTATTGACGAGATGATGATCCGGCTTGACGGTTCTGACAATAAAGGCAAACTCGGCGCCAATGCCCTGCTGGCTGTAAGTATGGCGGTGGCAAAAGCGGCTGCTGAAGAGGCGGGTCTGCCGCTTTTCCGCTATATCGGCGGTACCAACGCCAAAACACTGCCTGTACCCATGATGAATATCCTGAACGGCGGCGCCCATGCCGATAACAAGATCGATTTCCAGGAATTCATGGTAATGCCGGTTGGGGCCTCCGGTTTCAGCGAAGGCCTGAGATGGGGAGTGGAGATCTTTCATGCGCTCAAATCCGTACTGAAGAAAAAAGGGTTCAGTACCAATGTGGGTGATGAAGGCGGGTTCGCCCCCAATATCCAGAGCAATGAAGAAGCGATCGACACGGTCATGGAAGCCATCGTTGCAGCGGGGTATAAACCCGGTTCTCAGATCTGCATCGCCATGGATGCGGCCAACAGTGAATTATGGAATGCTAAAAAGAAAAAATATGTTTTCCATAAAAGCAGCGGTAGGGAAATGAGCAGTGACCAGCTCGTAAAATTCTGGGAAGGATGGGTGAAAAAATATCCTATTGTATCCATCGAAGATGGGATGGCGGAAGATGACTGGAACGGCTGGTCCGCCCTGACAAAGGCTGTCGGCAGCAAATGCCAGTTGGTGGGTGATGACCTGTTCGTCACCAATGTAACAAGACTGCAACAGGGAATTGATAAAAAAATCGCCAACGCCCTGCTGGTGAAAGTGAACCAGATCGGGACCCTGACCGAAACGATCAACGCGGTCACCCTTGCACAGCACAATGGATACAATACCATCATGAGCCACCGCAGCGGTGAAACCGAAGACACTACCATTGCCGACCTGGCCGTTGCACTGAACTGCGGGCAGATCAAGACCGGTAGCGCTTCCCGAACCGACAGGATAGCAAAATACAACCAGTTGATCCGGATCGAAGAATTGCTGGGCATGTCGGCTGTTTATCCGAAAGGAAAGATTAAATTTGGAAAATAAATCAGTCGGGCAGTCGGGCAGTCGGGCAGTCGGGCAGTCGGGCAGTCGGGCAGTCGGCAGTCGGGCAGTCGACCGTAGACTGAAGACTGAAGATTAAACATCCAACCATGAAATTACTAACCCACTTACCCGGATGGCTCAAAAACAAATACTTCATTGCTTTTGCGGCTTTTTGCGTTGTTATGCTGTTTTTAGATAAGAATGATTTGTTTTCCCAGCTCGACAGGGCCCGGGAATTAAAAAACCTGCGTCAAAGCAAGCAATACTATACCACACGAATAGAGGCGGAACGCAAAGAATTAGAGGGACTTAAGCATAACCCGGCTGTCCTTGAAAAATATGCCCGCGAAAAATACCTCATGAAGCGGGATAATGAAGAACTCTTCATCATACCGGAAAATTACGATTCACCAAAGAATTAGCAGATCCGGCACAATAAGCCCTTTTATGCCCCGTTAATATGACGGACGTTTTTAATATCTGGCTACCACGGACAATCACTATTTCTGGACAAATTAACCGGTTTGCTAATGACCAATTTTACTCCTGAGGACCTTTTAATGTATTTATACAAGGAAACCTCCGACTCACAGACCACTGCCATTGAAACCGCACTCGAAAAGGACTGGACTCTCCGTGAAAAGTTGAACGTGCTGAAAGCCTCCATGCAAAGACTGGACAAACTCACCCTTTCCCCCCGTACAGAAGTTGTACTGAATGTACTCAATCATGCACGGGAACAGGCTACAGAAGCCGTTCAGTGATTCGCAGCGGTGAAAAAGCATTGAGCATCCCGGGTGAACCGGGATGCTTTTTTTTGGCCACGAATGGTTTTGCCACACTTGCATGCCGAAGCTTAAACGTAGGCGGGGATTACACAAATAAGGTTTTGCCACAGATTAGACAGATCTGCACAGATTAATTTTTAGGCCACATCCCGATAACCATTGGGATCACACGAATAGACACGAATAGTGATTTAAAGTGCAGGATGAATAAAGATCAATCCGTAAAATCCTATGTGATATTGCTGGTACCTGTAAAATATCTCTGTAGTATTATGAATCTGCCGACTGCCCGACTGACGACTGCTAACTCCGAACTCCTGACTATCTTGCGGCATGACCAGAAAGGAACGCTACGCATTCATCATTGAGTATTTTGAAAAGAATATGCCGGTAGCGGAAACGGAACTGGAATTTGTAGACCCCTACCAGTTACTCGTTGCTGTGATCCTTTCCGCGCAATGCACCGACAAAAGGGTCAACCTTACCACACCGGCCATCTTTGAAAAATATCCCACTGTGCAGTCTTTAAGCAAGGCGACGTTTGATGAACTTTTTCCCCTTGTCAAAAGCATTTCCTACCCCAACAATAAAACCAAACACCTGATCGGCATGGCAACAAAACTGGTGCATGAATTCAATGGCACCATCCCTATGACCGTGGAAGAACTGGTTCAATTACCGGGCGTGGGCAGGAAAACGGCCAACGTTATTACTTCGGTAGTGGACAAACAACCCAATATGGCGGTCGACACCCACGTATTCAGGGTAAGTAAACGGATCGGGCTTGTACCGCAAACAGCCTCCACCCCGCTGGCCGTGGAAAAGGAACTCGTAAAAAATATTCCAACCTCACTTATTCATAAAGCCCATCACTGGCTGATCCTGCACGGCCGGTATGAATGCCTTGCACGTAATCCCAAATGCGGGCAATGCGGGTTAAAAGTGGCCTGCCGCTATTTCCATTTGAAAAAACCCGGCGTATAAATCGCTGTTAGTCTGAACAGGTAAATCTTCCATGTAAAAATTCATGCCTTTTATCGTATTAGTTTTCCACAGGAATCCTGGTTTAGCATAATCCTTGCAACAGTGGTTTATTCAATTCTGTTTAAACCGCCAACTGTTGAAGAACCTATACCTGTTCAGATACCTCTTCTTATGTCTTTGCCTTTCCCAGGCTGCCCTGGCGCAATTACCGCCCCGTCAGTGGGCGCGCCAATACGGGGGAGCCAATGTCGATATCCCTTATTCCGTAAAAATTACAGCTGATGGCGGTACGATCGTGGCGGGTTATACGGACTCCGATAACGGGGATATAAATCCCCAGCCCAACCGTGAATACTGGGACCTCTGGGTAGTGAAGCTTGACCGTTGCGGCAGCATCCAGTGGGAACGCTCATTCGGCGGTACGAATTATGAAAGCGCCAGGGATGTGGTGCCCACTGCCGACGGCGGCTATCTGGTGGCGGGTGAAACAAATTCAACCGACGGAGGAGTGGTCAGCGGTTACGGTGGCACTAAAGATATATGGATACTGAAACTGAATGCCGCCGGAACACTGCTCTGGCAAAAAAGATACGGCGGCACCGGCCTGGATATCGCCAACCATATTCATCTCCTGCCGGATGGCAGTTTTTACGTAACGGCCTCTTCCTCCTCCAATGACGGGAACATCAGCGGCAATCACGGCACGGCCGGTTATACGGACGGTGTGCTGATGAAACTGGACGCCAACGGCAACCTCCTCTGGAGCAGATGCTACGGCGGCAGCAGGAATGAAGAGATATTTGACCTGGAAATAATAAATGGCAGGATCTACCTCGCAGGCTTTGCGAATTCGACCGACGGCGACATACCTCCCCAGCAAAAAAATTATGATGTCTGGTTGCTGGCCCTCGATGCCAATGGCAACAAGATCTACAGTAAGGTTTACGGTGGATCACAGAATGATGTGGCCTACTCCATGACGAGCAATACTAACGGTTCGCTTACACTTGCTGGTTATACCACTTCCAATGACGGTGATGTAACCGGAGCACGGGGTAGCCAGGATTACTGGGTGATCAATATTGACGCGGCCAGCGGAAACCGGAACTGGCAAAGGGTACTGGGCGGAACGGAAGCGGATTATGCCAATTCCGTGATCACCGATGCCGACGGAGGATATATAGTGGGTGGTATCGCTTATTCATCCGACGCGGATGTCAGCAATGCCCTGGGCGAGGGCGATTACTGGGTAGTAAAACTCAGCGCAATGGGTGCGGTTCTCTGGAACCAGAATATCGGCGGCAGCGGCAATGACAACCTGCGTTCCATGGCCTTTCAGCCATCGGTCAAAGAATATTTCCTTTGCGGTGATTCCGATTCCGGTGACGGCGATTTCACCGGCGCGCAGGGGGAAGTCGATTTTGGTATCATTAAACTAAAATTGCCCGATACCCTGCTGCTGGATTCAACCGTCTGCAGTCTTACCGGCTATATACCTCCCGTTGATACGCTCCGGGATATTTGCGGAAATGATTCGGCTTATGTCACCTACCGGCCCGTTATTCTCGGAGGCCCTTTTGACGGAATCAAAAAGATTGATACCATTTTCACCGGTCAATCTTTACAACTGCCCGTCAATACCGATGGTTCCATTGGTACCATCACCTGGAATTACGATCCCAGCTTAAGTTGCACCAATTGCCCCCATCCGATAGCTTCTCCATCTGTAACGACCGTTTACACCGCCACCAATGAGATCGAAGAGGGGTGCCGGCGAAGCGACCAGTTCACCCTTGTTGTACTGAAAGACGCGGTCATTAACATTCCTTCCGCCTTTACACCCAATGGTGATGGGTTGAATGACTGGTTTGGCCCGCTGGGTAAAGTGCCCAACGAATTCTCCATGCAGGTATTTGACCGGAACGGAACCCTGTTCTTTAAAAGCTCCTCCACTTATTCCAGGTGGGATGGAAGGGTGAACGGAGTCGTGCAACCGCATGGAATTTATGTATACCTCGTTCAGTACCGGGACATACAAGGCATTATGATCCTGAAAAAAGGAACCGTGGCATTGATCCGTTGAAAAAGATAACAGAGGGTTCCGTGAAGTGTAACAACTGGCTGTTTCAAACATAATTGTATACCGTTAAATCGCTCCATATGGACAGAAGAGAATTTTTTACCCGAACAAAGAAAAGAAGCCGGGCATTCTATCGCAACATGGCCACGGGGCTGACCCCTTATGCCGGTAACTGGACGTCCAACGAGGTGGCGCATTTACTGAAGCGAACTATGTTCGGGGCAAAGAAAGCAGATATCGACCATTTCATGGGCATGTCGCCTGCTGACGCGGTGGATGAACTGCTGAACAATATTCCCCTGCTCAGCACACCTCTCAGGGATTACGGGCTTATCCAGGATGAGAATGGAGTGCTGCATGATGACCTGGGTGTGCCCCAGGGTCAAACCTGGGTAAATGACCTTAATATAGTAAGTGATCCGGAGGTACGCGGGAGTATCAACAGCCTGCGGGTATCGAGCCTCTTCAAATGGTGGGCCGGTGTGATCGTCAATCAGAACAGGAGTATAAATGAAAAAATGGTCCTTTTCTGGCACCATCATTTTTCTGTTCAGGAGGAAGAAGTGGGAAATGCCACATTGTTATGGCGTCATCACAAGATCTTCCGCGACAACCCGCTTGGCAGCGTGAAACAACTGGTGCGGGATGTGACCATTGACCCGGCCATGCTGTATCACCTGAACGGATACCTGAACAGCAGGCTGGCGCCGGATGAAAACTATGCAAGGGAAATGCAGGAACTTTTTACCGTAGGTCGTGGTCCCGATTCGCTCTATACCGAAAACGATGTGATCGCCGCCGCCAGGGTGCTCACCGGCTGGCGGATCGACAGCCAGAGCCTTACCTCCTATCTCGACAGCGGTTCCCATGATACCGGCAGCAAATCCTTCTCATCGTTTTACAACAATACCACGATCGCCAATGCCGGCGCACAGGAAGTGGATGACCTGGTGAATATGATCTTTAATACCACGGAAGCGGCCAGGTTTATTTGCCGCAAACTCTACAAGTGGTTTGTATATTACCAGATAGATGAAACCACGGAGACCGATGTTATCATCCCGCTGGCAACGATACTCCGCAACAACAATTTTGAAGTGAGGTCCGTACTGGATGTGTTGCTGAAGAGCGAGCATTTCTTTGACCCGATGAACCAGGCCTGTTATATCAAGAATCCCTTTGATATGATCGCGGGCGCCATCCGTGAGTTCAATGTAAGCATACCGGCCTATACCGACTGGCAGAATGGTTATCCATTCTTCGACAATATCTACCGGAAGGCAGGTGAGATGCAGCAGGTGCTGTTCCAGCCTCCTGATGTATCCGGCTGGCCTTCCTATTACCAGGACCCTATGTACTATGAACTCTGGGTGAACAGTAATTCGCTTCCCCGCAGGGCCAATTTTACCGACAACCTGGTGGATGACGATATCATCGATGTGCGGAGTTTTGCCAATGCCACTTCCAATCCCGCGGATCCCGACCAGCTTATCATTGATATCACGGCATTGCTGCTGCGTTATCCCTTATCCGTTAATTCCAGGAACTATACCAGGAACAGGTTCCTGCTGAACAATACATCCGACAACAGTATTTGGACGAATGCCTGGAACAGCAATAACAACACGCTGATCAACGCATCGCTGAAAGAGCTGTTCAAGTTCATCATGAACCTGCCTGAATACCATTTATGCTGACATTGAAAATTCAATAGTATGAACAGAAGAAAATTCTTACGTAATACCGTCCCCGCTGCTGTGGCCATGCCTTCGCTGATCAACGGTTTTTCCTTCACCGCCCACGGGGCTTCCACTAACAGCCTGCTGGCCGGGTTGCTGGGGGAGACCGCCAGCAATGACCATATACTTGTACTGGTTCAACTGGGTGGCGGCAACGACGGGCTGAACATGGTAGTGCCGCTCGACATGTATGCCAACTACTACAATGCAAGACCCAATGTGGCCATACAGCAAAGCCGTGTGCTGCGACTGGACGGCACCGACCGTTCAGGGTTGCACCCGGCTATGACCGAAATGCAGAATATGTACAATGAGGGAAAGGTAAACATTGTACAGTCGGTGGGTTACCCCAACCAGGATTTTTCCCATTTCCGTTCAACGGATATCTGGATGACAGGCGACAATAACAATAACCGGTTGACCCGTGAAAAAAGAGGCTGGCTCGGCCGTTACCTTGAAACAGAATATCCCGGATATCCCGACGCTTATCCCAACGCGGAAATGCCGGACCCTCTTGCCATCCAGATCAGCAATGTGCCAACTGTGGTCGTACAGGGTTCCATTTTCTCAATGGGTCTTTCCATTACCGACCCGGAGAATGTCTATAATTTCACCAACCCCTTTTCAGATTACCCGCTGGATTCCCCCTTTGCCAATAAGGAGCTGCGTTTTTTAAGAGTGGTGTCGGAAAAAACAAAGATCTATTCGGATATCATCCGGGCCGCCTACCGCCGGGCGAACAATATGGCCAGTTACCCGCAAAACGGGCTGGCGCAGCAATTACAGATCGTAGCCAGGCTGATCAAGGGAGGTCTGAAGACAAGGATCTATACCGTTAGTGTCGGCGGGTTTGACACGCATAAAAGACAGGTGAACGCCAGCGATACTTCAACCGGCATGCATGCCAGATTAATGAAGGATCTTTCTTCCTCCATCCAGGCTTTCCAGCGTGATATGGAGCTGATGGAAACAGATGACCGTGTGTTGGGCATGACCTTTTCGGAATTTGGCCGGCGGATCAAATCCAATGCCAGCCTGGGTACCGATCACGGAGCCGCGGCGCCCCTGTTATTATTCGGCAAACATGTAAAAAAAGGCATACTCGGAACAAGCCCGGATATCCCTTCCGACATCAATGTGGTGAACAATGTCCCATTCCAGTATGATTTCAGAAGTGTGTATGCTTCCGTGCTGGAGCGCTGGTTCTGTGTGAAACAACCCCTGCTGGATCAGCTACTGTTGCAGAATTACCAATCACTTCCTGTCATAAAAGGAGGACCCTGCGGACTCCCGGATGACCCGGACAACACCAATAATGATTCCCAAAAACTCCTGCTGAAGATGTGGCCCAACCCCTATTCCCTGAATGCGACGATACAGTTCTCGACAAACGGCGGGCATACCCTTATCCAGCTGATCAACAGCCTGGGGCAGGTGGTGAAGGTACTTGCCGATACAACCTACGCGGCGGGCACTTATAACATTGATATTTATAACGATGGCCTGCCCTCAGGTGCTTATTTTATCCGGCTGCAAAACCAATCCCTGCAGAAAGTGCTGAATGTTTTGAAAATCAAATAGGAGATACCGCGCATTCTTAACGGGAGGTCCGGGTAAAATGACCGGGGAACAATTTTAGCAGTTCCTATTGGTGCGGTTTTGAAGCCATCATCCCGGGAAATTGACGGAGCGGCCAGGAGATGTTCACCCTTTGTACAATATTTTCCACAACTGTTATTTCAACAGCAAAATAGGGTTTTTTAAACCTTATCGTTTCCTTTAAATCAATACATTTACTTCCTCGAAACTTCTTCCGTCCAGTCCCTTTGCAAAGCCGGTTTATTCAGTGTAAAAACAAATTGCGGAATGAGGAAACTAATGGCCCTTGCCCTCCTGTACGGCGTCCTGAGCAGCCAGGCCCTCCAGGCACAGTATTATTATTCCAATAGCAAATACTATGAAAGCGCCGTGGTATTTGAAATTGGCGTTACCGGTGGTGTCATGAATTCGCTGACCGACCTGGGCGGTAAAAGCGGGATTGGAAAGGATTTCATCAAGGACCTGCGCTGGAAACCGGCCCGCCTGTGCTATGGTGCTTATATTTCAGCCACTTACAAAGATGCCGTTACCGGGAGGATTGAAGGAACATTTGGTAGTGTTGCGGGTTATGACAGCATCCTGAAAAATGTAGCCTCCACCACGATGGACAGGTATCAGCGCAATCTCAGTTTCAGGAGCAAGATCGCGGAAGTACAACTGGCTGTTGAAGTTCATCCGCTTTTCTTTAAATCCTATGATGATGAACCTCCCCGGCTTTCCCCGTATTTTGTAATAGGTGCGGGTTATTTCTCTTTTAATCCCGAGGCACAACTGAACGGGCAATGGTATTTTCTCGCACCGCTTCACCTGGAAGGACAGGGATTCAATGAGTACCCTGACAGAAAACCCTATAAGCTCAGCCAGGTAAATCTCCTGGGTGGCCTGGGACTCCGTTACGAGATCAACACGATGTTCAATGCCCGGCTCGAGATCATTCACCGTAAATTATTCACCGATTACCTGGATGATGCCAGCACCACCTATATCGACCCCGCCCTTTTTTATAACTATCTCCCGCCGGTACAGGCAGCGATCGCCCAGCAACTGCATTTCCGCAGAAATGAGATCAACCCTGCTGATGTTCAGCCACTCTTCGGAGAACAACGGGGTGACCCCGAGGATAAGGATGCCTATTTCACGATCCAGGCCAAGATCGGGATAATGTTGGGAAGAAAGAGAAGATGACCTGTTTGCGGGCCAATGAATTATGATGAAAGTCCTGTTCTTGCAGGGCTTTTATTTTTTAAATTTACAACTGCAGGCAAGGAGAGTACCTGCAGGATAAACCTATTAATTATGAAAGAAGAAAATTTACCCGCCGATAAACCCCTGCTGAACAGTAACCTGTCCTTTCTGCCCCTGGCTAATGCCCTGCGGAAAAACATTGCCGAGGGTAACCCGGGTATGCAAAAGCTATATGGACAGGTGATAAAAGACCTGGAATCCAAACCGGAGTTGCTGGAAACCATTACCGACCTTTCCGTTCTCGGACCACATGCCGAAATGATACAGGAACTTTTATCGGCTGTGTTCCCGCCAACCACGGCTAATTATATGTACGGCGTCTCCCTCCCCTTTACCTTCTACGCCGTATACGCTTCACCCCTGTTCAAGAAACTATTACTGAAACCGGGGACCAACGAGATCAATTTTCCCGAAAGCGCTTCCGAAAACAGCCTGGACAAACAACGGCTTTATTTCGCATATGGCCTGATCTTAAAAAAATACCTGGGATATAACAGCCCTGATTTCTCGCGCATCATTTATTCTTACCTGGATGAAGCGTCAGGACTGATGCAGTATATGGAAATGAGAATGGACGGACGATTCATCGATGTTAAACCGCTGGATGAACTCCCGGCGCTTCCCGCGGGTCTGATCGACCAGCAGACCAACCGGATCATGACCATTGAAGAACTGATGCGCCAGGTGCCGATCGAGCAATTTGTCTTTGAGGGCATCACGGTGATCCGCATCAATAATGTAACGGAACAGGAGGTCATCGCGCAAATGAAGAATATGTTCCTGGATGACGTAACCTTTTCCGACGCTTCGGTTTACCCGGAACTGGAACGGCATATCCAGAGCCTGGTCGGACTGAAAGATATCACTGTGGGGGTTACTCCTTTCTTTAAGATAAACAATCACTATATCTACTCCGACCTGCACAATGCCAACAGCATTTTATTCCGGCATCTGCATTCGACAGCGGAAAAGGATGAGATCAGCGACTATTGCAAGTTATTGTTCCGGGAAAGCAGCCAGCCCCTGCTATTTGACACGCTGCATGAACAGGCGCTGAACGATGTACAGTGCCTTCCCTATTATCACCGGGAGGGAGCACGCAGCCTTATCCTTTGCCCGCTTAAGCAGGGGAATAATCTCATCGGGATGCTGGAGATCAGTTCAGTGGTGCCCGGACAATTGTCACCCGCCCAGATCAACAAGATCACGGCGGCCATACCGCTGTTCACGCTGGGCCTGGAAAAAAGCCTGGAACACCTTAATTATGAAGTGGACAAGGTGATCAAAAAGAAATTTACCGCCGTACAGCCTGCCGTGGAATGGAAATTCACGGAAGTAGCGCTCGATTATATCGTAAAACATCACCTGAAGGAAGAAGCCAAAATAAAAAGGATCACGTTCAATGATGTATGGCCCCTGTATGCCGCCATTGATATCCGCAATTCATCCACGGAAAGATCCCATTCCGTACAACTGGATATGATCGAACAACTGGAACTGGCGCGCAGTGTGATTAAGAAGGCCCGGACGCTGGTGACCTTTCCGCTTCTCCAGGAAATGGAGTTCAAGATCGACAAATTGATTGTGGCGGCCAGTGATGTGCTGCAGTCGGAAGAGGAAATTACCATCCAGGACTTTATGAAAGACCAGGTCATCTCTGTCTTCAACCACCTGCATGCCACAGAACCCATGCTGAAGAATGATATTGAACATTATCTATCTATACTCGATCCCCAGATCGGCATGCTCTACCATCACCGGAGGGAATACGAGAACAGTGTGACCCGCATTAACGAAACGCTGTCCCGTTTCATTGACAAGGAACAAATGGCCGCGCAGAAGGTGTACCCACATTATTTTGAACGGTTTGTAACCGACGGGCTGGAGTTCAATATTTACATGGGCCAGTCCATCGCTCCCCGCAAAAAGTTTGATGATATCTACCTGAATAACCTGAAGATGTGGCAGCTGACCGTGTTAACCAAAGCGGCAAGGGTCACCCATAAACTGGAAGAAGAGTTAAGTCACCCGCTCCGTACCACGCAACTGATACTCTGTTACAGCCAGCAGCTATCCGTTACTTTCCGTACAGAAGAACGGAAATTCGATGTGGACGGAACCTATAATATCCGCTACGAGATCGTCAAGAAGCGGATCGACAAAGTAAGGATCCGCGATACCAATGAACGCCTTACCCAGCCGGGGAAGATCGCGATCGTTTATTCCCAGGCAAGGGATGCCGCCGAGTACATTGAATACATCGAATTCCTCCAGGACCAGGGACTCCTCAAACCCGGTATCGAGAAACATGAACTGGAGGAATTGCAGGGCGTTTCTGGATTGAAAGCCCTTCGGGTGGATGTGAATTTTGATGATATCAACCCGCTTTATACCAGGGTAGAGTTATCGAATACCACCTCGAACCAGCTGCTGGGAAAATAACGGATCTGAAACAGGGTCGTACTTTCTGCAACCCTGATCCCGGTAATGTTCGTCCGGTACCCGGTATCACAAACCGTTTTGACCACTTAAAGAATAAACCTATCACATGAAAAGATATCTGCTCATTGGCTTGTTAAGCTTTCCTGTTATGGGTTTCGCCCAGCAAATTGAGCTGAACGACTCGGTCATTTTTGCTGACAAGAAACCTGCCGCCCTCTATTTAGTTACACCCA
>CAZEZE010000009.1:0-21549 GCA_964516445.1 uncultured Chitinophaga sp.
ATGAAAAGGTTCTGGATATCTTTCAAACGACACTGCACATCATTGAGACGATATTCACTTTCGCCGCTTTTATAGAATTTACGGCTGATGGTCACTTCGCTGAACTCTGTGGGAAGCAGGTTCTTCGTGTTCTCAAATGTCAGGCTAACCTCGGCCAGGCCGGAAGCCGAACGGGTCTTGGAGCCGTTAAAGACCAGGCTGTCGAGGTTTTCGCTTCGCAGGTGACTGATCTTCTGTTCCCCGATCACCCAGCGAATGCTGTCCACGATATTGGACTTACCGCAGCCATTGGGACCTACGATCCCGGTTATATTGTCATCAAACCGTACAACTGTTTTATCAGCAAAACTCTTGAATCCTTTGATTTCGAGGCTCTTTAATCTCACTTTTTCAGGTTTATTAACGGCGAATTTAAGTCAATACGGGCTAAATGGCGATTAAGCTAACACGCAGTTATTCACAGGGATTAGAATAAAATGGGGAGAATTTGGTTGAGGTTAAGGTTGAGGTTAAGATTTAGGTTAATCCTAAGGTTGAGATTAAGACTTTTTTTCACTCTTTTGAAGCCTGATAATTTGATGATTCGGGATTTTTCTTCTAATCCCTTCCTGCTTTCCATTCATTACCTTTGAAATCACTCCACCCGCTCCCCTGAAAAAGAATTCAATTCATTGTTCAACATTAAATCCTAGTCTATGTTCAGATCAGCCATCCTTCCTGTTATGTGCCTGGTCGTTTTCAGCGCCTGTAACAATGAAGCTAAAACCAATAACAGCCCTGCACCGGCACAAATTACTGCAACGTCACAGCCGGCAGACACCACGCCCAAAGACATGCCGGGCAGCGACCGGGATGAAAAAGGCTGTATCACTTCGGCCGGGTACCAATGGTCCGTTGTAAAAAACAGTTGCATCCGCATCTTTGAGGAGGGCATTAAAATGCTGCCGAAAGATCCTTCGCTGGATCAGACTACAGCGGCTTTTCTTGTTTTCAGCACTGACAGGGTGCGGGTTGAGATATTCCTGCCTACCCAGAAAAAAGCCGTGATCATTCGCAGAACGGAAGGAAGCGGCGAACCAACGGAATGGAAATCAGGTCCGCTTACTTTATCCCTGAAAGAAGGTGAATACATTCTGGATGATGAAGGAAAGGTACTCTACCGGGGAAAATAATATCGTTTGAGCTCCGGGTGCGGTCGCCTTGTTTCCCGGTGTTGAATCCAGTGAGTGGTTCGGCATTTCCCGGACACCAGACGTCATTGTATGACCCTCAACCTGTTGCCTCGGATTCCTCTAACGTCAGGAGGCAACATAATATTAACAACTTCCTTGTCCCATTAAAACCGTACCTTCACCCTGTGATTATAAGTTCTACCAACATTCAGTGCGGATAAGTTCAATTCTTACTCATTGTATCAGTAACAGTTATTCTCCTCTTTACTTTTTGCTGTCAGTCCTTATTTCACAGGTATTTTAATTGTTTTATTTAAATCATTTTTGTATGAACATGTATGTTTCGAATTTAAGTTTTCACACTTCTGATGAGGACTTAAAAACACTTTTTTCCCAGTACGGTGCTGTTTCTTCTGCCAAAGTAATTAATGACAGGGAAACCGGCCGCAGCCGCGGTTTTGGATTTGTAGAAATGGATTCGGCTGATGAGGCTAACGCCGCCATGAAAGGACTGAACGGAAAAGATATTGAGGGCAGGGCCCTGTCTGTATCCGTAGCAAGAGAGAAAGCACCCCGTTCCGATAATAAAAGGTGGTAATACCGCCGGTGTAATATCTTCCATGATTCGTGCAAAACGAATCCATGAACAGAGCCCCCCGGGGCTCTTTTTTTATTCTGCGACCGGTTCGGGCTGTATGGGTACTTCCACCGCGGGAACGGTTTCTTCTACCGGTGTGTTATTCTTAATGCTGAGCTGGAAATCGGAACTGAGGGTGATCGCATAATGCTTTTTACGCAATAACTGGTTCGCCACTTCATCCTGGGTCAGCACTTCCATCAGGCTTTTCACCTGGGCAGCAGGATTTATCCGGTTCAGCCTGCCGTTGATCACTTCGATATCGAAAGAGCAGACAGGCTTGCGGATGCGGCTGGTACGCTCAAAATCTGTCCGGTTAAGCGTCATCTTTTGTTCACCCTGCGCTGATTTCTTTAATAAGAGCCGGATAACAGGCAGGTACTTTTTCCAGGTGATGATGTACATAGACGTAATTGAGTAAAGGGAACCGTTCTTTGGGAGGAAAGGTATTGCAAAGATGCGCTTTTATTTTCACAACAGGTTGATTATTTCATTGTACGGATAAAACGGGGATGTTGCGGATAATATTATTGCCCGCTGCGGTAAATAGGGTTACTTTACAGGTTGCTGCTTCTATTCAACTATAACCTATGCAAAAAGAAAATATCGTTCACTTCGTGGGTTTTATCACCGCTATCGAACCGGAAGATTTTGTGCCGCAGTGGGAACCGTTTGCACGCAATTTCAGGTCCCGCTCCGGCGGTATGTCCCTTCAGCAACTTCAGGATACTGAAATGAAAAGAAGGTTCAAATACCTGTCACGGCACGAACACCGGGACGGCAATATCCGTTTCTCCTTTATGAAGGAAAGGAGTTCGGTGCATTTCCCTGATCAGCAGGTAAAAGTGGTGCAGGCGGGCGGATATACCAGGGTACAATCTGCAGCGTATAACAGCAAGCACGTAAGTGTAATGGTGTTTGTCAACCATAAGAAAAATGATACCGGGTTCTATACAGGTCTTTCCTGTTCAAAACTGAATATTTACCAGGCTTATTTTGAAAATTGCATGTTCAGCAATGTACTTGAATTCCTGGTGCCGGAAAATAAAACGGCCGGCCTGCTGGAGGAACTGAGATCCGTTGAAGATATCGAAGTGTCCCTGTACAGGGAATGCATGGTCCCGCACCTGTAACTGCAGCCTTACGGGGTTGTTCCTATCTTCCTTTCTTTTTTAGCCAGACTACGATCAGAAATTGATCAGTTGTTTCACCTTCCGCGTTACGAGGGCCATGTTGAGATATTTGATATTGAGGAATTCGAAATCCCGGATCAGCAGCAGCGATACGGCGGCTTCCCGTAAGGCAATGGCATTATTGAAACATTCAATGGCTTTCTCCCTGGCACCGGCATGAGCGTAATCGAGACCCATCCACAATTGCGAGATATATTCACTGCGGCTGCCAAGCAGTTTGTAGTGATCCTCCACCGGTTTTTGCAGCAGTGAAAAATCCCCGTCGGCAAAAAATTTCAGCAGGGCGAGGTCGCCGGCCTTTTTGGCCGCCGCAGCAGCCTCCTCCTTATTGCCGGAGCTCCAGTGCAAACGGGCCAGTTCTGAATATAACTTTCTTTTTTGAACGGGGTCGTGTTCCGATTTGGCAATCCTGTCCTGCTGCAATGCCAGGGCCGCGTCTATATTGTTCAGGTTCACCAGGGCCATGATCTTGTTTTTCAGCAGGAAATCCCAGAGCGGGTTGATCTCAATGCCCTGGTCATAGATCTTCAATGCCCCTTCATGATCGCCCCTGGCCTGCAGTAAAATAGCCAGCCACAGGTACACGTTGGTCTGGTTCGCGTTCAAACTGATGGAACGCTGGTACGTGATCTCGGCGGCATGCCAGTCGAAGTTCTGGAAATACCAGTACCCCAGCGAAGCCTGCGTTTCCCCGGAATAGGAATCCAGGCCCGCGGCGATATCAATATTCTTCTTGGCCTGCCAGAGCATCTGCACCGGGTCTTCGTAACCCCGGAACGAAGAGAGCAGAAAGCTGTCGGCCAGACCGGCAAAAGCAACTGCAAAGGTCTTATCGCGGCTAACCGCCTGCTGGAAATATTCGCGGGCCGTCAGCAGGTCGTTCTTGTTTCTTTTTTCCAGCAGCATTTTCCCCCGCAGGTAATAATCATAAGCCTGCAGGTCGGCCGTAGGAATATAATCCAGTTCCTGTGTTTCCCTTTTGGTCAGCGTGGTATTAAGCACCGCCGCAATGGCCAATGCCACTTCCCGCTGGATACTGAAGATATCATTGAGGGGCCTGTCATAGGAATCGGCCCAGATATGTTCATCCGTAATGGCATTGATAAGCTGGGCCGTGATCCGCACTTTTTCACCATGACGTTGAACGCTGCCCTCAAGTATCAGCGAAACCGCCAGTTCCTTTCCTATTTCCTTCACCGGTTTGGGATTGCTTTTGTATTGCATCACCGACGTACGGGATATCACTTTATAGGCCCTGATCTTGGAAAGTTGGGTGATGATATCTTCCGTGAGACCGTCGCTGAAATAATCCTGCTGCGGGTCGCTGCTGAGGTTGGCAAAGGGCAGTACGGCAATGCTGTTGGCGTTCACCGCAGGCAAGGACTGCTCCGTGACAACAACCGGTTCCCCGGCCAGCGGTGCGTGTTCGGTGAGCAACTGGTAGATCCGAACCGGCTCCTTCACATTCTTGAGTTTTTCAGTACGTACAAAAACGGATTCCAGTTCCTTCTTGTTGACAATATTCCGGTATACCACTTCGGAAATATAAATGCCCCCGGCGGGCGCCAGGCTCTGTATCCGGGAAGCGATATTCACCACATCGCCGAAGATATTTCCCGCATGTACCAGCACATCCCCCATATGGATACCGATGCGAACCGGCACCTGTGGTTCATTGTGCAGGTCTTCCTGTAATAATTTGGCAAATTCAGCGGCATCGGTAGAACTCTGGAAAAGCAAGAGGGAACCGTCGCCGTAATATTGAACGATCTTGCCGTTCAATTCCTCCGCCACCAGCTCCACCACTTCGCGGAACCGGTTCACTTTCTCAACGGCCATATCCTCATTCTCCTGCATCATGGCCGTGTAGCCGACGATATCAGCAAAAAGAATAGCTGCCAGTTGATGTGATTGTCCGGCCATGGAGGTTAAAGTTGGAGGCCGAAGTTAGTAAATCTATAACAGGAATGGAGCCGGGAACCGCATACTCAATACCCAAAAATTGGAAAGGAGAATATTTATTGATATGCCCATGCCCTAACTGGTTTTCCGGGCATACGCTGATCCTGAAATTCACCCCTGTTCATATCTTTTTATCCATGAAAAAAAAGCTGGCACAGTTTTTTGAACAGGTATGAATAATGCTGAAAAAATGACCCGGCTATATCCTAACGACGAAAGAAAAAAACTGGCGCTGCAGTTCATCCTTCAGCATGCCGATTACAGGAAGCGTTGTAAGTACCTGCAGGAGATCATTGCCATGGGTCGCCGGGATGACCTGTGGAGAAGGGCCCTCCTGTCCTTTTTAGACACACCGGTAAGCCTTGCTGCATTCAGGCGACCCGGAAAAAACTGACCAGGCGCAGAACCATCAAACGGTTCCGTACCTAATTTTCCGTTTCCGACCCGAAAAAACCCAGGTCGGCCAGGATGATGGCCGGGCTGGTGTAATTCAGCAGGGTGCACTGAAGATTCTGCACCAGTTCATCGCGTGTCTTGCAAAAGGAGGCCTTGATCAGCGAAAGTTTGTACGAGTTGATCTTGAAATGAGCTAACCGCGCCATCTGGCCGATATAGTCCTCTTCAAGTTGATATGACTCGGCAACATATGCCTGGTCATTGCAGTATGGTTGGTTCATACAGGCGGATATTGGTTTTTCAGATATTGACCCGTTTAGCCGGTTACGGTACCGGTCAATCGGGATGGACTCAATTACAACGGGACGGTTTTGGAGAAATTGCTGCTGTGGACAGAAAATGGGCCGAATAAGGGTTACTTTTGCGGTTTACGATGTATTAACTACGGGATTTTACTATCCCTTACGATCGCCCCGCCATTGAATTTGTTATATCTAATTCAAAATCAACAAAAAAACATGGTACAGAAGACCTATTACAAGACGAGGAATTATTGCAAAGTGAAATTCTCTTTTAAAGTGGAAGATGCCGAAACAGTAGAGATACTGGGACTTAACAGCGACTGGCAAAAATCGGTCGTTATGAGCCGTAAAAAAGATGGCAGTTTCAGTACGGATGTCAACCTGCCCAAGGATTCAAGACATGAATTCAAATACCGGGTAAACGAGACCCTGTGGCTGAATGACCCGGAAGCTGACAGTGAAACGCCCAATATCTACGGCGGCGCCAACAGCGTGATCGAATTATAATAATCAATTTTTTTGAACCACGGAGACACAGCTCCGCAGAGGATCACAGAGTTACTCCGTGCTTCTACGTGTCTCCGTGCCTCTGTGTCTCAATTTATATTTTTTTACAAACCTGGGTTGCAGAATATGTGATTGATTAATAGGCTCTGCGGCCCCGGCGAACCCTGCGTGAAATTCAAATTGAAACAATACCTGCGTTTGTGCCCGGCCTCCTGCACACTGAAATGAATTAACTTTCCGCGCAAACCCCCTCCTATGGCTGATACGGGCAATGATCTGTTTTACTCACGTCTACCAGTAAACGAAATTCCACTGGGCGACCTGCTGACGGAAGAACATCTTTTTTACAGGATCCCTGCCTCCTGGCAGGTGGTGATCACCGATGTGAAAGGCTCAACGGCTGCCGTTGCCAACGGACTCCATGAAACCGTGAACCTGGTTGCCACCGGGAGTATTGTAGCCGTACTCAACATTGCCTACAAAGCAGACATTACCCTCCCTTTTTTCTTCGGGGGTGATGGCGCCACATTTATTATCCCTCCTTCCATACAGGAAGCCTGCAAAAAAGCGCTGGTGCTTCACCAGGAGAACAGCCAGAAGAATTTCAACCTTACGCTCCGTGTGGGGCAGGTGCCGGTGGAAGAAGTGTATGCATCAGGTCATGACCTTAAAGTGACCAAACTAAAAGCTTCCAGCCTGTTCTCGATACCCATTATGCTGGGCGACGGGCTTTCCTACGCTGAAAAACGCATTAAGGCCGATGACTATCTGCTTTCACCGCCGTCACACCCGGAAATGGAACTCGATATGTCCGGAATGGAATGCCGATGGGACAGGATCAAACCCCCGGCAACCTATGATGAAGTGGTAAGCCTGCTGGTAGTGGCACGCGAAAACCATCAACAGTCAATAGTCTTCCGCAAAGTGGTGGCGCAACTGGATAGGATCTACGGGGATCCGGAAAAAAGAAAACCCATCACCGTATCCCAATTGAAACTAAAAGCGACCATTGAAAAATTAGGCCGGGAGATGAGGGCCAAATACGGCCGGTACCGGCCTCTCTACCTGGTGCAGAAACTATTCACTACCCTGCTTGGACCCTTTTACTTCAAAACGAAAAAAGGGCAGTCCTACCTGCGGCAACTGGTGCAGTTATCCGATACCCTGGTGATCGACGGCCGTATCAATACGGTGATCTCCGGTACCACCGCGCAACGAAGGGAAATGGAATCCGCGCTCGATGAACTGGAAAAAAACGGGGATATCTTCTATGGTCTTTTCGTAAGCAGGGAATCCGTGCTTTCCTGTTATGTACGCAACATGCATGAAAAGCACATTCACTTCGTGGATGGCTCCGACGGCGGATATACCCGGGCGGCTGGTGTACTGAAAAAGAAAATGAATTCCGGTAATACTATTTCGACAACATAAGAAACTCACTCCCGCATTCATCATCCCCGAAACTGCCGATCACCGGGCCAGAAGGGAGTTTTTTTACAAATTCATAAAAGCTCGAGGAACTCAGCAGTTTACTTTCCCCGCCTCTTGTTTGAAGGCATTGAAGGAATCGCTGTGCAAACGGGGAGAGGCGCCCTTTATACCCATTGGGTACTTCCTTCTTCCCGCCTGAACTGAGAAAGAGCCTTGTTTTCAGTTTGAGTTTGCCGGAAATATAATCTGCCGAACTGAGATCCTCATAACCGCTCCGGTTGCTGCAACGCACTACTTTTTCAGCAAAAGATCCCCCGAAACATACGTCCAGTACCATCATTACCTGGCTGGCCGGGAGTTTATTGATCATCCTTGATAATTTGGAATACTGGATATAGGAATTACGGTAGGGATCATCCTTTGCCTGTTTGGAGTTGGTACATACAATAAAACCGTCATCAAACAACTGTTCATCATAATCACCGTGCCCTGCCACATAGATCAGCAACTGGTCATTCGGTTTCAGTATTTTGGAAAGCCGTATAATACTTTCGTAGATACTATCGGAAGGTTTGTCTACAAGCGGAATTACATTGAACCCGTAATTAGTGCTTAACTCAGCCCCGATGGATGTAACATCCGTCACCGGTATTCCTTCCAGGTCCGTCCATTGTGGTTTGCCCGCATAGGTATTGGTCCCTACCAGCAGTGCATATTTTTTGGCAATGGCGTTCGCCACGGCGGATTTGTCCTTATTGATCATCCCCGCTCCCCGGCTTTGCATCAGTTCTTCCGGCAGGAAATAACGGATATCCCTGATAAAGTCCCTTTCAAAAAATACATCAAAATAGGCTGTCCGGAAAAAATTGCAGTCCACCGCTGTTTTGTTCAGGTTGAATTTTACCGCATCGGCATAGATACCTCCTTCAAAGAGCCCGAATATATTCAGCTCCTCCGAAAGGTTGGTAACAAAATAATTGATCGGGCCATGCTCCTGCCCGGTGTTATTGCAGGAAAAATTATCCAGGCCGCTCCCGTTGGGCACTATGAAAATCCTGTTCTTGTTAGAAAGTGATGCTATCGTGGGACTAGTTTCGATAAGCGCCTGGATGAATTCCTTCTGAAAATCGTCGGTTGACCCTGCCTCAGTGATGAATAGTTGGTTATTGGCGGGAATCATCTGCAACAGGTCCTTTAACTGTGTCAGTGCGATCCCTTTTTGTCTGATCTCCGCCGAATCACTGATCGAGTTTAGCCCGTAAGGAACAAACCATGTCACCTGTTTCCCTGAACTGTCACGCAACGGTTTGCAATATCCTGAAAAATTGAAGATGAAATAATCATCCGGTTTGCTGTTCGAAATGGCATTGTTGATGGCTGCCAGGATGTTTTCCTTGGTAGCGTCTTTGTTGATCAGCATGGATGAATTAAATTTCTTTTTGTCCCGGGTCCCTCCCAGGTCCTCAAACTGTTTTTGGAAAAACCCTGCATAGGCCCTGGCATCTGCTTCGCAATTATTAAAACTGAGCTTTTCACCGTTTTTGGCTGTATAATCAGTAATTCCGGCTGAGAGCAGAAACACATTCCCGGCCGGTTTAATGGCGGGCAGTTTGACCATGTCTTTGTCATTGTCCAAAACCGCATCCGCCCCTTCAAAAAGGAACTGGGTCTCGCTGGCAAGGTACCCCGGGGTTTGTTTCGTCCCCTTCTTTTTCAAAAACGAAATTATTTCATCCAATATTTCTGCCGAATTGAGCGACCAGGGTGATGCAAGAGAACTGGCCAGGGAAAGGGAATAGGCCCCGTAGGATCGTCCGTTTTCTCCTTTCATTTCAAAACCCATTTCCTGGCTGCTTGTCGCGGTATAAATAATAACCGGGGCCGATTCATCCTTTACCAAATTGAACAAAATGTTATTACTCTCCCCTCTTCTTGATAAAGCAGTATTTGTTTCTTTCGCCGAATCGGCAACGCTATAAGAAAGCAACTGACCCGAATGACTAACATCTATGGAAATAATGAGTTGCCCCGCTTTGCCAATTTGTTTTTTTATAGTATTAAAAAACTCCTCCAGCTGGAACTGAAAAATATAATTAAGATTCGAAAGAGCTGAATCGGGTTGCTGGTTGACATCCACACAGGGAAGCGACAAACCCTCATACTTTCTGAGTGAATCATCCAGCGAGGCAAAAAGGTTACCGTGACCGGAAAAGTGAAGGAAAACAATATCCCCCTTGCTGAGTGATCCCGAAAATTGTTTAAAGTATGCCAGCACTTTTTTCCGGGTGGCCACCTTATCGGTAACGGAAAGAATATTATCCGGGTTGAATCCATTATAGGAAACCAGCACATTGCGGAGCGTATCTACATCATTCACACACCCATCCAGCTTCATCCATTCCGAAAAATATTTACGCTTAACCGGTGCAACTACGGGGGGGCCATAGTTGTCGATCCCGAATAAAAAGGCCTTTTTGCGATTATCAAAGTCCTTGTTTGCCAGTAAAGTTTGTATGATCTTTCCTTTTTCGAACACTAATTCCTTTTGAACATTACCCTGCGAATCAAAGGATTTTGCCAATCCGTCCAATAACCCGTTTTTGGTGGTATATCTTTTTTTAATCCTACCATTACTGTACAGCTCTGTATAAACAGAATCCCGCAATTCCCCGTTGTCGTACACCCTTACCAGCATCGGGTTCTGATTGGAATAATAGATCACTTCCCTGCCTGACTTAAGCAGTTTGGGATTCAGGTCGTACCAGAGACTATCGTATTTTCTTTTCCCAAGGCTGTCCAGTTTGGCCGTCACATACTGGGTGCGGTTGTTCACAATCCCGTTCTCGTAGAATTTCTGGATTTCCAGTGTCTGTGTTTGCATATCCGTAAGCACTCCTTCGCGTATCTTCTTTCCTTTGGGATTCAGGTCCTGGTATTTGTACACCTGCCCGGAAGCATTTCTGTAAAAAAGACGGTAATATGCAAGATCATTGATGGCGATCAGTTTTTGAACCAGTTGTTTGTTCAATCCCGCTTCCCGGGTAAAATCAATTTCTCTTTTTGTATTACTTGTAATACTGCTCCCCTTAACATCAAAAAGCATAAACGTTGAATCCCTGGTCTGATAGAAATATTTAGGCTGCCGGTAAACCACCACCACAGAATCAGGCTTATACCCGGAAAGGAATGTGCCGTAATTGTTGGTATGCAGAACAAGTGACCGTTTGCCTACCACCGGAACGGCTCCAAACCAGCCGGCAATAACGGTAGAGCACAGGCCCCAGCATACAAATGATAAAAACAGTTTATATCTCATGCGTTGGAATAAAAATTTGAATCACAATGTAATCCTTTTCAGGAACGGATATATACCCATTGGTTGGTATTTGGAAGCACCCGGTTTATTCAGAAAGATAACCGCAATTACTTTTACAAATTGTATTTTTGCACCCGATTTACCAACCCTTATACCATGAAACTGAAATCCCTCCTTATCCTGCTCCCGGCACTTATTCTCAGCCTGGGCGCATGTAACAACGATAAAAAAGAAACGTCCGGTTCCGGTGAACCGGAAACAGAAGATGTGGACGCCCCCGAAGAAAAAACGGGCAAGGATAAAAAAGTTACCGACCGGGATTACAGTATAACAAAGGACCTGGCCTATAATGATATTTTTCTCGACAGCGTGGCCATGGAAAATTATATCAGCAGCCGTCAACTCGCCGACAAGAAGATCGCCCGTCGCATCCGCAGTTTTTACAACGCGCGGAATTACCAGTATGCCTGGTTCTCCTCCGGGGGGCTCACCGAACAGGCCCGTTTCTTCTGGAACCAGTACGATTACGCGGTAACACATCTCAACGATACGACACTTAAAAACAGCCAGTTCTATAAAAAAGCGGAAAGCTACCTGAACCAGGAAAAACTCTCCGTAAGTACCCGGGACACCAGCATGCTGAATACAGAGTTCGGTTTCACAGAGCATTTCATCCGCTTCATCAACAGCACCTATGAAAAAGGTTATGTGAAAAGAAAGGAACAGGAAAAATTTATCCCCATCCATAAAATGGACCCGTTGTGGATGGCGGATTCGCTGCTGAACAAGAAACACAAGGATGATAAATACTATGAACAGGTGAACGAAATGTACGCGGCCCTGAAAAAAGAACTGGAACTGTACTACACCATCGCGAAAAAAGGCGGCTGGCCGGTCATACCCGCCATAAAATCAGCGCTGAAAAAAGAAGCCACGGATGCGGCCATCCCCGCGATCAAAAAAAGACTGCAGCTCACTTTGGATATGCCCGGAAACGACAGCAGCCTGCTGTTCACGGATACCCTTGAAACAGCCGTGAAAAAATTCCAGCAGCGCTTTGGATACAAACAAACCGGTGTGATCACGCCGGGTTTGGTGAAAGATATGAATGTGACCGCCTTAAAAAGGCTTTCACAGATCCTCCTCAACATGGACCGGATGCGCTGGCTGCCTCAAAAACCCAGGGGCAATCTTATTATCGTAAACATCCCCGAATTCATGCTGCATGTGTATGATAGCAACAAGGTGCTGTTCGACATGGTAGTGGTGGTGGGTAAAGTGGGAAACAATACCATGATGTTCAACGGCGATCTGAACCAGGTTATTTTCAGTCCTTACTGGAATGTTCCCCCCAGCATCGTTAAATCGGAGATCCTGCCGGCCATTCAGCGTAACCCCAACTACCTGGCCCGGAAAAATATGGAGCAGATCGGAAACACTATCCGGCAGCGTCCCGGCCCGGGTAATGCACTGGGAAAAGTGAAATTCATTTTTCCGAACAGCTTTAATATGTATTTCCACGACACCCCCTCGAAAAGCCTGTTCAGCGAGGACAAAAGGGCTTTCAGCCACGGCTGTATCCGACTGAGTGAACCTCAGAAAATGGCGGAATGGCTGTTGCGCAATGACCCTTCGTGGACGCGTGAAAAGATCGTTTCCGCGATGAACCAAACGAGTGAAAAAGGGGTGCGGCTTAAGGATCCTGTTCCGGTATTCATTCTTTACTATACAGCGTGGGTGGACCATGACGGGTTATTGAATTTCCGGGATGATGTGTACCAACACGACCGTGAACTGGAAAAGAAAATGTTCCTGCCACCGGTGGAAACCCGGACGATACGGGTGGATAATATGCAGGTCATACAACAGTAATACGATTCCGGAACCGTTCATCCAAAAAAAGGGCACCTTTTACTATCGCATGCAGCATTCTAAAGCTCCGGTTTGCCCTGTTAGTACCGGCTGTGCAAACCAAAACCCCTCCTGTTATGGTAAGGTATATCATGTCTTTCTCGGTGCCGCCGGGCCGGCAGGAAAAAATCCTGGATATCATTGCTGATTATTTCGACGCCCTTCAACGGAACGGTCCCGCCGGCATGCGCAGCCAGTGTTATGCCACCCATGAGGATGATTGCCATTTCATCCATATTAAAAGTTTCCGGAAAGAATCCGTGGCTCATCAGCATTTTCGTTCGGCCATATTCCGGGAATACACCAAGAGGCTGGAAGCCATCTGCGGGAACATCCCCTCCTTCTCGAGGCTGCAGCAGCAACAGACATTCGAGTCGATCTATTAAATAGTCCGCTGATATGAAGTATTTTCCGGCGCCTGAATCTCACCGGAAGTTGAACCTGAAAATCTTTTAAAGTTTTGCATGCTAAATCCTGTAAATTTATCCCGTTGAAAAAACCAAAACAGCATGCACCGGGTCATTATTCCAGTTGATTTTTCAGAAACCTCGCTGAACGCAGCCCGTTATACCGCCCGTATGCTGGCGGGGAAAGATAATGCGCTGGCCATTCTCTATAATAATTTTGAGAGCCCCGACGATGAAGACATCTGTATCAACTACCAGGAAACCCTGAAAAGAGAATTCCTCAAAGCCGGCGTTAAACATGTGGAATGTGAAAGGGAAATGGGGGGCGACCTGATCGACAATATCTCCCGCCTGGCACATACCATCCGGGCTACCCTGATCGTGATGGGGATCACGGGCAAATCGGCCATCCGCGCCGCGATGTTCGGCAGCAACACCCTGAAACTGATCGACCGCAACCTCTACCCGGTCATGATCATACCCCCCGACGCGGTCTATAAGGGATTCAATAACGTAGCTTTTGCCTCCGACCTGAAGAATGTCGAAGACGTCACCCCTTCCGCGCTGATCAGCTCCGTACTGGAAATGTTCCATCCCAAACTGCATATCGTGCACGTACATAAAGAAGCCTATCCTACCCTTCCGGCAGAGATGGAAGAAGGAAAGAAAAAGCTGGCGGAGATGTTCAATAAATTCACCACTGAATTCTATTTTATCGTACGGAATGATTTCTTTTCCGCGCTGGATACTTTCATCAAAGAGAACAATATTGACGCGATCATCACCATTCCCAAACACCAGAGCAACGCCACTTCTATCTTCAAGTCGACCCATACCAAGCGACTCGCCTATCATAGCGATATCCCGATCCTGGCGGCACATGAATAGAGATAAACCCGGCCCGCACGCAGCGCCTCCGTTTGATATAATTCCACGCAGAGCACGCCGGGAACGCAGAGTAGGCGTTTGATTAATTGTCTCCGCGTACCCTGCGCTCTCGGCGTGAGAATCAAAATGAGATACTGCCAGAACACACTAACTTTCATTACCAGCGGGAAATTTCGTACCTTTGCCATTATTTTTCAGTACAGAAACATCTCCTTATGCAAACCGTCATTGTACCTGTTGATTTTTCCGATACATCGCTCAATGCGGCCCGCTATGCCGTGCAGTTGCTGACAGGCCGTTATGGTGTGAACATGATATTGCACCATGTGTATGAAAAGGCCGCCGGGGCTGAAGAAGCGGCCGCGAAACTGGAGGCTCTCAGCGCTGAATTGCGGGAACTCGGTATCGTTAAAACGGAGTTGCTGGCCGAGCAGGGTTCCGATTTTATCGAGGAGCTGGAAAAACTGGCCCGGCACCGCGACGCGGATCTCATTATCATGGGCATCACCGGCCGTTCCGCGATCGGGCAATCCCTCATCGGCAGCAATACCCTGAAAATGGTGGAGCGAAAAGTTTGTCCCGTTCTGATCATTCCGCCCGGCGGTCAATACCATGATGTGAAAAATGTGCTGCTCTTTTCCGATTTCAAGGATGTCCAGGCCAATACCCCGTCGGTACCGGTTAAAAAAGTACTCAAAACATTCCGCCCGCACCTGCATGTACTGAATGTGGACAGCGGGCACTATGTGGCGCTCACCGAAGAGTACCAGGCGGAAAAGAACAAGCTGAAGGAAATGTTTGAAGAATTCACCCCTGAATTTTATTTCCTGGGACTCCATGATGTGGACGAAGCTATCAGCCAGTTCGCCGAGGACAAAAAGATCGATTTTATCATTGTGGTTCACCAGGAACAAAGCCTTTTCTCAAGGTTATTCGTAAAAAGTCAGACCAAAAAGCTGGCCTACCAGGGTACCACCCCTGTTCTGGCCCTGCATGAATAACACCTGCGGCTGATCAGCGTCTTCTTGTGAATCTTCCGCAGGGAAGGCAGCGACTAATAATCAACCACATACTCTGCGTACGCCGCGTATTCCGGGTGAAATGATATCAAGCTGCAACACGAACAACGGTTGCGGTACTTGACATCACCACAACAAATTGCTATCTTTAGGATCGTATTTGTATGCGGTACAGGTCAAAAAAAATAAGCAGGTTCATCTCCTTTGCAGAACAATCGCTGCCTGCCAATTTCTATATTCCTGATTAAGCCGCCCCACCACCCCCGCCAGGCTGCCCATTTCATTCTCAACGGCTCCGCCGTTCTATTTTTTCATGAACAATACATAAATGAAAAACATCAAACTGATAGAAGTACCATCCGAGATCGGCGCCGGCACCCGTGGCGCCAGCATGGGTGTGGATGCCATCCGGATCGCAGCCCTGGATTTCATGAGTAATTTTTTCAACCATTTCCCTTCGGAAAAGATTACGACGGAGAACAAACTCCTGTACGAACCTATCGAATCTCCTTATGCCAAACGCATCAAGGGCATTACCGCCATTTACGACCGCGTCAGCAAAGCCGTGAGCGACAGCCTGAAGAATAATTTCTTCCCGGTGATCCTGAGCGGCGATCACAGCACTTCCGGAGCCACTATCGCGGGCATCAAGATGGCCAGACCGAAAAGCAAACTGGGCGTGATCTGGATTGATGCCCATGCCGATCTTCATACACCCTTCACCACACCCTCCGGGAATGTACACGGCATGCCCATGGCGATATCGATCAGCAAAGACAACACAGAATGCGCCGTGCATGATGTGGATGAAGTGACATTAAAATACTGGAATCACCTTAAGCATATCGGCAAGATCTCCCCCAAAGTGCTTCCGGAAGATGTCGTCTTCATCTCTCTCCGCGATTATGAAAAAGAAGAACGCTACCTGATCGAGAAATACGATATGAAAGTGGTCACCACCAAGGAGGTGAGGAACAAAGGCGCCGAGAATGTGGTCCGGGCCGTACTCCGTTATCTTTCGGATTGCACGGATATTTATATTTCATTTGATGTGGACAGTCTCGACTCATCCATTTCAAAAGGGACCGGTACCCCGGTCAGCAACGGTTTGCGTGAAAGGGAGGCCGAAGACCTGATCAGCAAATTCATGCAGAACCGCAAGATCTGCTGCTTCGAGATCGCTGAAGTAAACCCCACCCTGGATAAGGAAAACCTGATGGCGGAGATCGCCTTTAATATACTCCAGCGCAGTGTGAATGTGCTGATGATGAACTAATATTACGGAATGAGATCCCTTGCAGCCCTTTTTATAACCTGCTTACTCATTTGTACCCGTATTGCGGCCCAGGAAGAGAATTATACCGATTCACTGCTGCGATTCCGGGAAACTTATATTGAGGAACATGAGGTGATCCGGGATAATGACAGGTCCCAGCTCCGTTTCTTCCCCATTGATAAACGATTTTGTGTGCCGGCCAGGCTGGAAAAGATCGAGGAAGCGCCCTGGTTCCTCATGGAAACATCGGGCCCGAAGAAAAAAACCTACCGGGTGTATGGTATACTTCATTTCTCCGTGAACGACACGACCCTTAAACTGCATATTTACCAGTCCAGGGACCTGATGAACGATTCGGTCTACTTCGATTATCTTTTTATCCCGTTCACCGATCGTACATCGGGCGAAGAGAGCTATGAGAACGGCCGCTATATTGACCTTCGCATCCCCGAACTCGAAAAAGGAAATTTCCGTCTCGATTTCAACAAAGCCTATAATCCGTATTGCGCCTATATCAGTAATAAATACAACTGCCCGGTTCCGCCCCGCGAAAATGAACTGGATATCGCCATCCGCGCGGGCGAAATGAAATACGGAAAGGATCATTGATGCTTATTGCACATGCGGTTCATCCCGGTACTTTCGGTTTGTGCACTCCCGGTTCTTTTCAGGAAAAGGTCTTTTCCAAACCCTCTTCGAAAGATACAGGATCATACCCCAGCACCCTTTTTGCCTTATCAATAATGAATCCCGTTTTCAGCGGACGACGTGCCGGTTCTTTAAATTCAGCCGCGGTCACTTTATGCAGCAGGCTTTGATCCAGCCGCAGGTATGCTGCCGTCCGGGTTGCCATTTCATAGGGAGTGAGTATATCGGTTCCGGATAAGTGAAATATTCCGGTTGCCCTTCTCTCTATAATGGCGACAATACCGGCTGCCAGGTCTTCCACATAAGTGGGTGTGCGAACCTGGTCGTTTACCACGCGGTACTCCTCCCCTTTTTCCAGTTTTTCTTTTACAAGGGTCACTAAATTATTCCGGCCCGACAGGGGTTTACCGTACACTGATACAGTCCTGGCAATGGCCCAGTCAAACGGATAAACCTGCACTTCAATTTCCGCGAGCAATTTACTGGTACCGTAATAATTCACCGGGTTGGGTTCATCCTCTTCCCGGTACATCCCTTTTTCCCCGTCAAAAATGAAATCGGTGGAAAAAAATATGAAAAAACTTCCTGCGCCTGCCGCAGCATCCAGCAAATACCTGGTCCCTTTTACGTTGCAGTCAAATGCCATCGGCTGGTTCAGTTCACATTCATCCGGTTTGCTTTTGGCTCCGGCATGCACCACCACGGAAGGATAATATTTTTCAAAGATCCTTCGCAGGTCTGAAGGATCGGTGAAATCCATTGCTTCATAACGGAACCCCGGTTCTTCACTGAACGGAAGACGACAGCCGCCGAGCCCCGTCGCGATCACATCATATCCCTTTTTCAGCAAGAGATCCGTTACATAATGCCCGAGGAAACCATTGGCACCGGTGACCAGTATGCTCATGTTCCAAATGTAACACTATCAGGCATGAAAAAGGACCGCCTCAATGGCAGCCCTTTAATATATCGTAGCGCGCGTTTAAAATCCTTTTTTCTCCGTCGTTTTTGAAAATTCGAATTTCGGCGTGATCCCCATATTGTAAAAAGTAAATGAATAGATATCGGCGGTGGTCTCCAGCGCCTTTTTAAGGTTGCTCGCGCCATGACCCGAGTTCACATCGATACGGATCAGCAGCGGGTTGTTCCCTTTGTAGTGCTCCTGCAGGGTTGCCGCATACTTAAAAGAATGCGCCGGCACCACCCTGTCATCATGGTCTGCCGTGGTGATGATGGTAGCGGGATAATTGATGCCGGGTTTTATGTTATGGATCGGGGAATAGGCCAGCAGGTTTTTGAAATCATCGGGATTATCACTGCTCCCGTATTCCGCGATCCAGTTCCAGCCGATGGTGAACTTGTGAAACCGCAGCATGTCCATCACCCCCACCTGCGGGATGGCCACTTTGAAAAGTTCCGGGCGCTGGTTGATCACAGCGCCTACGAGCAATCCGCCATTAGAACCGCCCTGGATGGCCAGGTGATCCCGGGAAGTATATTTTTTATCGCTCAGGTATTCCCCCGCGGCGATGAAGTCATCGAATACAGTTTGCTTTTTCAGCCGCATTCCTGCTTCATGCCACTTCTCTCCGTACTCACTGCCGCCACGGAGATTGGCGATACAAAAAACACCGCCTTGCTCCAGCCAGGTGATCCGGGATGGGGAAAAAGACGGGGTGCTGCTGATATTGAATCCGCCGTAACCGTTCAGAATGGTCGGGTTCTTACCGTTTAGTTTCGTACCTATTTTATAAGTGATGAACATAGGTACTTTCGTACCGTCCTTGCCGGGATAAAAAACCTGTTCGGTGATGAAATCTTCCGGATCGAATTTCACTTCCGGTTTCCTGAACAGCGTGCTTTTACCGGTCGCGATATCATACCGGTAGATCGTGGGCGGGAACGTGATGGAGGTAAAAGTATAAAACACTTCTTTATCGTAGCGGAGTCCGCCAAAACCACCGGCGGAGCCAAGTGCCGGAAGTTTCAACTCTCTCTCCATTTTGCCGTTAAGGTCATGCACATAGACGCGGCTGGTGACATCTTTCAGATAGGTAACAAAAAGTTTTCCGCCCGCTGCCGATACCCCTGAAATATTCTCCGGTTTCTCCGCGAGGATGGTCTTCCAGTTTTCCCTCCCGGGGGCTTTCGGATCTATAGATATGATCTGCCTGTTTTTTGCTCCGTCATTTGTCAATATGAGGAAGCGACCAAAGAACTCGGTAAGAAAGTTGTAATTGTATTCGCCGGCCTCCGCAATGATCGGTTTGAAGTTCCTGTCATCTGACTGGCTGTCGTAATACCAGAGCGCGTTTCCGTCCTTGCCTTTTCCGCGATCGCTGATCACAAGGAAAACATAGCGTTCTGTTTCATCGGTGAACACGGTGTGAAAACGTTGCGGATTGGCAGGATCCTCGTATACCAGGCGGTCCTGGTTCTGAGAGGTACCTTTTTTATGATAATACACCTGGTGGTTCTCATTCTTAGTGGATAATTCTTTTCCTTTCTCCGGTTCGGGATAACGGCTGTAAAAGAAACCATCGCCCTGCCAGGCGGCCCCGGAAACTTTTACCCATGCCAGCGAATCCGGGAGGTACTGCAGGGTCTGCATATCCAGTACATAATAAGTCCTCCAGTCGCTGCCGCCCTTTGTTTTACCCACTACTGCGTAACGGCCGTCCTTTGATAGGGAAAAAGCGCCCAGGCCTGTTGTTCCGTCTGCCGAAAATTTATTAGGATCTAATACCAATTCAGGCTGGCCCGTAAGTCCCTTCTGCCGGTATACCACACTCTGATTCTGCAAACCATCATTCTTTGAAAAATAATAGTATTCGTTCTTCTTTGAAGGGGATGAATATTTGGGATAGTTATTGATCTCCTCCAGCCGTTTGAGCCAGTCGGCCCGGTAACTGATCTTATCCAGGTAGCCGAAGGTCACTTTATTTTGTTCGGTCACCCATTGTTTGGTCTCCTCGCTGCGGTCATCTTCCAGCCAGCGGTAAGGGTCCGGCACCCGGGTGCCATGATACACATCAACGGTATCCCCTTTCCTGGTTTCGGGATAAGAAAACTGGGCAAAACCCCACAGCGGTAAAAGGAATAAAAGGATACCGGCAAGCCTTTTCATAAAAAGAATTTTTAGTTCTCCTAAAGTTATGGGATAGTGGAGAAATTATTACACTCCTTTTATTAATAGCTACGGGCACGACAGGGACGATATCAGTCCCTTATGACCGAAGGGGCGCCGTTGGAAAGCCAGGTGGCAAAGATCTCGGACAATTTCCAATCCTGCCCGGCATAGAGTTTCGGTTTCACCAGCACATAATCCAGGAAATCCCGGAGGTCCTCCAACCTGCATTCCCGCATAACATTCAGCAACGGGCGGCCTTCAAAACTACCGGATGCGATGGGCTTGTTCAGAGAAGGCTCGTTTTCATAGAAATAGTCACCGGTGAAGCGGATATCCGCCAGCATTGAATCCAGCAATGACTTTTCATCAGCGGTTGTCCATGACTGAAAAACTGCAAAGCGGTCATAAAAATGCTTGTCGTACACATCCTTCAGGCGGATGAAATGCGAAGCGAGTTGCGGTATCATGCCATAATATATATCCGACTTTTCCATCAGGGTATACAGAAGATCCCCTGCTTTCAGCGGCCGGCCGCTCTTATTGTTAGTGATGGCGAAATAATAAAAATTACCCTTGATCAACTGGCAACGGCCATAGCCTTTCATCCCGGTATCCATTATTTTTCCGTCGTATACGGATTTTATCACACCCAGCTGCTTTTCACTGAATGAAATTTCATCGGGCAATTCCACCTGAACCAGTTTCACGGAGTCGGACAGGTCAACCATATAATCGGTGATCGGGAACGCCCTCAGCCATCGGCTGCTGTCAGCCTGGCCGGAAGCCCATACAAACGTGAATACGGCGAAAAAAAGGAATAGCTTACGCATAAGAAAAATTTATACCACAACATAGTACCGCCGGAAGATGAATACTATCCGTGAGATTGGGTATTCCTGTTAAGGAAAGCTGAATAAAAAGGAAACGGGCAGCAAACAGGCGTTAGTATGTATCCCGGACACATAAAAACAAATACTTACTTTTGTACGCTTAAACTCACTAATGGGAAAGAAAGTAACAAGGATCGGCGTTCTTACATCGGGAGGTGATTCACCGGGCATGAATGCGGCCATCCGGGCCGTAGTCCGTACAGGGCTCTACCATGGACTGGAAGTGTTTGGCATCATGCGGGGCTACCAGGGGATGATCGAAGATGATATTTACCGAATGGATTCCCGTTCGGTGGCCAATATCATTCAACGGGGAGGCACGATCCTCAAAACAGCACGCAGCAAGGAATTCTATGAATATGAAGGAAGAAAGAAGGCCTATGAGAATCTGAAACGAAGGGGTATCGACGGGCTGGTGATCATCGGGGGGGATGGATCTTTCCGGGGCGCGGTGCAATTCAGCA
>CAZEZE010000010.1:0-20930 GCA_964516445.1 uncultured Chitinophaga sp.
CCCTTATTTCAATCGATTTTTCTTAACTGTTAAATACTATAATATGAAACATCCATCTTTAAAGTCGTTGCTGGTAACAGGAACTGTGGTGGTTGGTTTGCTGTTGTTACAGGGTTGTAAACCCAGGGGAACGCAATCGGCCGTGAGCGGCGATGCTGCAGGCAAAGTTTACGTGGCACCCGGCAAATATGATGAGTTCTACAATTTTGTCTCCGGCGGTTTCAGCGGTCAAATGTCCGTGTACGGAATTCCCTCCGGCCGCTTGTTCCGGGTGATTCCCGTTTTCTCCGTTGACCCGGAAAAAGGCTGGGGCTACAGTGAAGAAACAAAACCCATGCTGAACACCTCGAACGGGTTCGTACCCTGGGATGACCTGCACCATATTGCCCTGTCGGTTACCGCCAGCGAGCATGACGGTCGGTGGGCATTCGGGAATGCCAATAATACTCCCCGGATCGCCCGGATTGACATGAAGACCTTCAGAACCGCTGAGATCATTGAGATCCCCAACAGCGCAGGCAACCACTCTTCTCCTTTTATAACTGAAAACTCAGAGTATGTGGTAGCCGGCACCCGGTTCAGTATCCCTATCGGCGACAAGCAGGATGTACCGATCGATACCTATAAAGACAATTTTAAAGGAACCGTGAGTTTTATCTCTGTTGACAAAACTTCCGGTGACATGAATATCGCTTTCCAGATCCTGACACCCGGTATCAACTTCGACCTGGCCCGCGCCGGGAAAGGGGCTTCCGCCGGCTGGTTCTTCTTCAGTTGCTATAACTCTGAGAAGGCCAATACGCTCTTAGAGGTGAATGCATCGCAGAAAGACAAGGATTTCATTATGGCGGTGAACTGGAAAAAAGCGGAAGAGTATGCGAAAGCTGGAAAGGGCGTAAAAAAATCTGTACGGTACGCCCATAACAAATGGAATGAAAGCACACACAGCGCCACTTCTTCTATCATGAATGAAGTGCTGATGCTGGATCCCAAAGACTGCCCCGACATGATCTATTTCATGCCCTGTCCCAAATCACCGCACGGTTGCGATACAGATCCCACCGGTGAATATATTGTAGGCAGCGGTAAACTGGCGGCCACGATCCCCGTATTCTCCTTTACCAAGATACAGGCTGCCATTGCCGCGAAGAATTATGACGGCGAATATGACGGTATTCCTGTTTTAAAATATGAAGCAGTGCTGCACGGAGAAGTGCAAAAACCGGGTCTCGGCCCCCTGCATACCGAATTTGACGGAAAGGGCTTTGCCTACACTTCCTTCTTTGTGTCGTCCGAGATCGTTAAATGGAACATCAAAGATCTGAAAGTAGTAGACCGCGTGCCGACCTATTATTCGATCGGGCACCTTTGTGTTCCCGGGGGACCCACCAAAAAACCCCACGGCAAATACGTGATCGCATATAACAAGATCACCAAGGACCGTTACCTCCCCACCGGGCCCGAACTTACACAGAGTGCACAGTTGTATTCGATTGATGGCGACAAAATGAAATTATTGCTGGATTTCCCCACTATTGGTGAACCGCACTACGCGGAAGCGATCCCGGCTGAACTTATCATGAAGAATTCAACCAAGATCTTCAAGATCGAAGAAAATAAACACCCCTTTGCAGCGCTCGGGGATAATAATGCCAGGGTGGAACGCAAGGGCAACGAAATACATGTATACATGACCTCTATCCGTTCGCACTTCACCCCTGATAATATTGAGGGGGTAAAACTGGGAGAAACCGTTTACTTCCATGTCACCAACCTCGAGCAGGACTGGGATGTGCCCCACGGCTTTGCCGTTAAAGGTGCCAACAATGCTGAATTGCTGATCATGCCCGGCGAAACACAGACACTGAAATGGGTGCCTGAAAAAGTGGGTATTTTCCCGATGTATTGCACCGACTTCTGTTCAGCATTGCACCAGGAAATGCAGGGTTACATAAGGGTAAGTCCTCCCGGGGCAAATGTGCCGCTGACTTTCAGCACAGGTAAAACAACGCCGGCGGCTACGGAGAAAAAAGATTCTGCCACCACTAAATAATTTGTTATGAAAAAGCTGTTTCGTTTATCGTTTTTTGCCATGCTGCTCTTATTGACAGCCTGCAACAACAAGAAAACATCCGGCGACACCACTACGGAACCCACCGTTACGGCGGGCGGGCAGGAAGCCGTGAAGGATGATGACTCCCAAAAGGATATTGTAAAAGTGGCTGTTGGCTCGGCCGATCATACTACACTTGTTGCCGCCCTGAAGCAGGCTGAATATGTGGATGATCTGTCCAATGCCGGCCCGTTCACTGTTTTTGCACCTACCAACGCTGCCTTTGACAAACTGCCGGCCGGTACCGTTGACGGTTTGATGAAAGATGATAAGAAAGCCGATTTGCAGAATATTCTTGAATACCATGTTTCTATCGGTGTATTCAAGGAAAACATGCTGCAGGACGGACAAAACATCGGGCAGGCTAATGGTGATAATATAACCATTAGCAAGTCCGCGGACGGGAAAATAAAAGTCAATGGCAAGGCCAATGTTGTTACCGCGATCCCGGCCAGCAACGGGCTGATCTATGTGATTGACGAAGTATTGCTGCCGCCGGCGAAAAAATAGTTCATTGTGAGAGGTTTTACTACATATACTTCCGGGGCGTTAGGCCCCGGAGGTTTTTAAACGATGAAAGATGAAGAATCCAAATAACCTTTTAAGTGTTCCTTCCAGGATTTTAGTGGCTTTTGCCTCCGGCGCGCTGATCGCTGTTTTTTTCCTGCCCGCCTGGCGCATCGACCTTTTCGCGCCGCAATATCCTGAGGGTTTGACAATGAATATCTGGATCAGCGGACTTTCCGGTGATGTGGAAGTGATCAACGGCCTGAATCACTATATTGGGATGAAACCCATTCATGAGAACATGTTTCCGGAATTTAAATTCCTTCCTTATGTGGTGGGGTTCTTCATGCTGCTGGGACTGCTGGTAGCCGTAACCGGCAGAAGAAAATTCCTCTTTGCCTACCTGGTATTGACCGGTATCGGCGGTGTTCTTGCCATCTATGATTTCTACAAATGGTGTAAGGATTACGGCAGCAACCTCGACCCCAAGGCGCCGATTCAGGTGCCGGGACTTACTTACGAGCCGCCGATCATCGGACATAAAAGACTGCTGAACTTCGATGCTTATTCATTTCCGGATATCGGCGGATGGGTAGTGATCGGGGCTGGCGCCCTTGCTTTTACAGTCTGGTTCGTGGAATGGTACCGTCACCGCAAACCCGACAGCTTTATCAGCAGGAAACTGGCAGTTCCCTCGCTTTTCCTCATTTCACTCGCCCTGCTTTCTTTTTCCTGCAATACAAAACCTTCCCCCTTTGTAACCGGGCAGGATAATTGTCATTTCTGCAAAATGGGGATCACCGATACCCGTTTTGGCGGTGAGCTGATCACTAAAAAAGGAAAGATCTTTAAATTCGATGACCTTAGCTGCCTGGCGCGGTTCCTGAACGGCGGAGGTGAAGAAGAATCCAATATTTCGCAAACGCTGACGGTGCTGTTTGAAAAACCGAATGAATTCCTGGATGTAAAAAAAGCGGTCTTCGTGGTCAGCCCGGAATTAAGAAGCCCGATGGGCAGCCATTCCGCTGGATTCAGCAATAAGGAAAAAGCGGAAGGATTCGCCAGGGGCAAGCAGGCAGAGATCATCAACTGGCAGCAACTCTGCGAAAAAGTGAAATAAGATGCAGCTCCTCGTTGTCATAGCCTGTTTTCTCCTCGCCCTCCCGGGTAATTCCCGAAGCATTACCGTCACTCCCGGTCAATTAAAAAAAACCGTGGCCCTTGCCAACCCGGGTGACACGATCATTCTCAAAGCAGGTTTATACAAAGAAGGCAGTATTGTGATTGCCAAACCGCTTACGATCATCGGGGAAGGTAAAGTGGTCCTCGACGGCGAAAACAAATATGAGATCCTCACCCTCAGTGGTCATCACATCACCGTGAAAAACCTGGTCCTGCAAAATGCCGGTTACTCGGCTCTCAATGACTTTGCCGCGGTAAAGATCATCGATGCATCCGGCCTCACACTGGAGAACAACCGTATCCTGAATTCCTATTTTGCCGTGCATGTTTCGAACTCCTCTGATTTCTCCATCCGAGATAACTATATCACGGGCATCCCCCGTTCCGAGCAACTGACCGGCAACGGTATACATCTCTGGAAATGCAGCAATGCACGGATCGATAACAACAGGGTGGAAGGTCACCGGGACGGCATTTATTTCGAGTTCGTAACCCATTCTTTTATCCGGAATAACCTGAGCGAAAAGAATATCCGGTACGGGCTACACTTCATGTTTTCCAACGATGACTCCTACCTTCAAAATACTTTCCGGAACAACGGGGCCGGGGTGGCGGTGATGTATTCCAAGAAAGTACGAATGGAAAAGAACCATTTCGAACTGAACTGGGGTCCTTCCTCCTACGGTATCCTGCTGAAAGATATCACTGACAGCCATATCAGCCTGAATACCTTTTACCGGAATACGGTAGGGATCCATATGGAAGGATCCAGCCGGATCGAGATCCAAAAGAATATTTTCAAATCCAACGGGTGGGCCTTGAAGATCCAGGCCAGTTGTGATGACAACAACTTTCACCATAATAATTTCCTGGGAAACAGCTTTGATGTGGGCACGAACGGTACGATGGTGCTGAACAAATTTGACAGTAATTACTGGGATAAATACGAAGGATATGATATTGACAGGAACGGTTACGGCGATGTGCCCTATCACCCGGTTAGCATGTACTCGATGATAGTGGAGCAAAATCCGCATACCCTGATGCTGTTCCGGAGTTTAATCGTTCAACTGATGGACAAAGCAGAAAAAGCCATACCGGGTCTTACCCCTGAAAACCTTGCAGACTACAAACCCATCATGAAATCACTGAAGCTATGATCCGTATCGAAAATATTTCCAAACGTTTCCGCCGGCTGCAGGTGCTGGACAAAATCAGCGCTTCCTTTGAAAAAGGGCAGGTGGTCTCTTTGATCGGGCCTAACGGATCGGGCAAAACCACGCTGATCAAATGCATACTCGGCATGGTACGTCCCGACAACGGGACGATCACCGTACAGGATCAGCGGATCAACGGTCACCCCTCCTACCGCAGGGAGATCGGGTACATGCCACAGATCGGCCGTTACCCCGATAATATGAAGGTCGGTCACCTGTTCAGTATGCTGCAGAATATCCGGGAGGTAAAGGATGAAGCAACGGACCGGGAACTGATCCGCGGATTTGAACTGGAAAAGATCTCCGGTAAATCCATGCGAACCCTGAGTGGTGGTACCCGCCAGAAAGTGAGTGCCGCACTGGCCTTCTTTTTTGATCCGTCTATACTTATACTGGATGAACCGACGGCCGGTCTCGACCCCCTTTCTTCTGAGATCCTGAAGGAAAAGATCCTGCGGGAAAAGAAAAAGGGAAAGCTCATCCTTATCACTTCGCATATCCTGAGCGACCTGGATGAACTGACCACCCATATCATGTATTTGCAGGAAGGAAAACTGCAGTTCTTCAAGGATATAGAGACCGTGCAGGAAGAGACAGGAGAACTCCGTCTCGGCAAAGCCATCGCCCGGATCATGAAAGGCGAGGAATTCTCCGGCGAATGGATCGACCGGATGCTGGAAGTAAAAAAAGATGAAGGGATCTGCTAATGTTTGTTTATGATGAAGCTTACCAAATATGTTCTGTATGATATCCTGCGAAGCAGGATCATCCTGGCTTATACCCTTTTCTTATTGGTGCTGTCGGTGAGCATGTTCCAAATGGAGGAAAACAGCAGCAAAGCCATGCTCAGCCTGCTGAATATCGTTTTGATCGTATTACCGCTGGTCAGTCTTGTCTTCACAACGATCCATTATTATAATTCATACGAATTTATTGAGCTCATGTCTTCGCAGCCGATGAGCCGGACGCGGATACTTTTGAGTGAATACGCGGGAGTGAGTTTCTCCCTCCTCAGCGCATTCATGATCGGCGTAGGACTCCCCGTTCTGATCTTTTCTGCAGACGCCACGGGGTATGCGTTACTCTTCACCGGTTTTTGCCTGACACTGGTCTTTACCTCCATCGCATTCCTGGCATCTGTCATTGCAAGGGATAAGGCTAGGGGTATCGGGTTTGCTCTCCTGCTCTGGTTCTATTTCGCCCTTATTTACGACGGACTGGTAATGATCATCCTTTTTTCATTCAGCGATTACCCGCTGGAAAAACTGACATTATTATTATCCGCCCTGAATCCTGTTGACCTGGGCCGCATTTTCATCATGCTCAAAATGGATATCAGCGCCCTGATGGGTTATACCGGCGCTTTGTACAAGGATTTCTTCGGGAGCGGGACCGGCATTTTATTCACGGCCGGCATCATGATGATCTGGATCATCGTTCCGGCCTGGCTGGCCTTAAGAAGATTCAGGAAAAAAGATCTTTAATCTATTCATCACAACTATAAAAAAAAGATTTTATGAACGAACTGCTCAACAAAAGCCTGGCACAGATCGTAACAGGCAACCATAAGACAGCCTCCGTATTTGAAAAATACCATCTCGATTTCTGCTGTAAGGGGAAAAGAACGTTGCAGCAGGCCTGCGCCGAAACCAACCTTGATTCGGGCACCCTTCTCGCTGAATTGGATGCTGCCAATAACACGAAACCGGAAGCACATCAAGCCGGGAATATGACTCTGCAGGAACTGGCCGCCTATATTACAGAAACCCATCACTCCTATGTAAAAAAAGAAATGCCGCTGATCTTTGGATACCTGCAAAAAGTAACAGCCAAGCACGGTGAACGGCACCCGGAACTGTTTAAGATCTTCGAATTGTTCGCAGCCGTGAAAGAAGAAATGGAGCTGCACATGCAAAAAGAAGAAAAGATACTGTTCCCCAGGATCACTGAAATTGAAAGACTGTCCAGGGAGAATGCGGCCATCCCTGTCAGCACTACATTCCTGAGCGGACCCGTGTCCATGATGGAGCAGGAACATGACCATGCCGGCAACATGCTGGCCGAGATCCGTGAGCTTTCCCGAAACTATACTCCGCCTGCAGATGCCTGCACCACGTATAAACTCAGTTTTGCCGCACTGCAGGCTTTTGAACTTGACCTGCACCAGCATGTTCACATGGAGAATAATATTTTGTTTCCGAAAGCATTACAATTGTTTGGTACATTTGGCAACTACTCGTCAAATTGATTAATGGATGACGAAGATTGTCATTGCCTGCAGTTTATTCGGATGTTACCTGCTTTACAGTTTCATAGTTTACACAAAAGGAACTGAGAACAGTATCACTTTCCCTGCCCGTGAGCAGTCTGTTATCAACAAGGGAAAGCTCCTTTTTCAGCAACACAATTGTATCGCCTGCCACCAGTTATACGGCCTGGGCGGCTACCTGGGACCTGAGCTCACCAACGCCTACAGTGATCCGTTGCGAGGTGAACTTTATATGCGAATCTTTCTCCAGGCCGGCGGGCAGCGGATGCCGAAATTCGGATTCAGGCCGGAGGAAATAGATGCGCTGATCAGTTACCTGAAATACGTGGACTCCACGGCCATTACTTATAAAGCTGTCCGTAAATGACCTTCCTGCAACCGATAAAGCAACAATTTGAAACCGACAGGCGGGCCAGGGCTTTTCTTGTATTTGCCATGTCTTACCTGCTGGTTGGTTTACTGCTGGGCGTTATCGGAGGCTTCCAGTATTTTTTGCCCCCCTTGCTGAAAGAACAGTTATCCTTCCAGAAAACAAGACCCCTGCATGTTTACCTGGTCATCACCTGGATATTTACTGCCGCACAAGCCGGAATTTATTATTACCTGCCCCGGGTCGCCAACCGTCCTTTCTACTGGCCAAAAGTTATCGGCGTCCATCTCTTCCTCCAGGCATCCGTATCGGTTCTTATCATGGTCTTGTTTTTCATGGGACGTTTCGGCGGAAGGGAATACCTTGAATTTCCTCCATGGGTGGGCCTCCTGATCCTGCTATCGTGGATTCCCTTTGCCCTTAATTTCTTCCTGACCCTTAAACCGGATTACCGGAATGCCCCGGTATATATCTGGAGCTGGACGACCGGTATCCTTTTCTTTTTTATCACGGTCAGTGAATCGTACCTCTGGTTATTGGATCACTTCCGCGACAATATCGTCAGGGATGTGACGATACAATGGAAAGCCCTGGGGTCGATGGTAGGAAGCTGGAACATGCTGGTGTATGGCACCGGTATGTATATCATGGAAAAAATGAGCGGTGATACAAAGACCTTTCGTTCACCCCTGGCATTCTTTTTCTATTTCCTAGGTCTGACGAATCTCCTGTTTAACTGGGGACACCATACGTATATCGTTCCGGCAGCACCCTGGATAAAAACAGTGGCCTATGTGATCAGTATGACCGAATTGCTCATCCTCGCCCATATTATTTATCAATGGCGCAAAACCATGGCCGGCGCCCGAAAGAACTATCACCTGGTTCCCTACCGTTTCCTGACCTATGCAGATGTATGGATCCTTCTGAATCTTACCCTGGCCATCGCCATTTCCGTTCCGGCATGGAACTATTTTACACATGGCACGCATATTACCGTGGCGCATGCCATGGGTTCCACTATCGGCATCAATACCCTGCTGCTCTTTGCCTCCGTATTTTATATCCTTCAAAAGGAAAGACCCGGTTTATTTGAAAAAAAGAAACGGACCATTCATTACGGCCTGCTTATTACCAACGGCGCCCTGCTGGTTTTCTGGATCTCCTTATTCGGCAGCGGGTTGGTGAAGATCAGCGGTAAACTGAATAACGCGGGTTTCTACCAGGTTATGCAAAAAAGTCAGCCATGGTTCAAACTGTTTGCCTACAGCGGTATACTGGTGTTTTTGGGACTGCTGATCCTGGTTGCTGCTGCCCTGTTTCTGATCTGTTCCAAACCGCAAACAGGATCCATAATCCTTCCGGAGGAAGGTATTCCGGATGGCAACTGATAAATATCAACTGCTTTTTTGAAATTGCTCATTCGCACAGTAACTTGTAGACAATACTTTGGGCTTTTTTAGGGGGAAACCTATGCCTTCAGCCAAGCTTACAACCAACAAGATACTGTGTTATCACTGCGGGGAAACATGTCCCGATGACCAGGTGCGGCTGGAAGAAAAGCATTTCTGCTGCGAAGGTTGTAAAATGGTATACCAGATCCTTAGTCAAAGCGATCTCTGCGAGTACTACAACCTGAATGAAAACCCCGGGATCAGCCAGCGGATCAAAGTGCGAAAAGATAAGTTCGCTTACCTGGATGATGAAAAGATCCGGTTGCAGCTTATACATTTCAGGGATGAACAGCAGGAACATGTAACGTTCTACCTCCCTCAAATGCACTGCAGTTCCTGTCTCTACCTGCTGGAAAACCTGCACCGCATCAACCCCGGGATCGTTTCCAGCAAAGTCAATTTCGTGAGAAAGGAAGCGGATATTGTTTTTCTCAGGGAAAAGACCAGTCTGAGAGCTGTTGCGGAAAATTGTACGGCCATCGGCTATGAGCCGTATATCAGCCTGAATGACCTGAAAGAAAAACGGCCGCCTATCGACCGGAGCATGGTGTATCAACTGGGAGTGGCCGGGTTCTGTTTCGGCAATATCATGCTGATGAGTTTCCCGGAATACCTAGGCATCGATGCGAGTGAAACCGCGCTGCGGGGTATATTCCGCTGGATCAATTTCGGTCTGGCCATACCGGTGCTCCTGTATTCCGCGCTTCCCTTTTACACGTCTTCCTGGAAAAGCCTGAAACATAAATTCCTGAATATCGATGCCCCGATCGCACTGGCGATCATCATTACGTTTATCCGGAGCGCTTACGAAGTGATCAGCGGAACCGGGGGTGGTTATTTTGATTCAATGGCTGGTATCGTCTTCTTCATGCTGGCCGGAAGGATCCTTCAGGATAAAACCTACCGCCAGCTATCATTTGAACGGGATTACACTTCCTATTTCCCGGTTGCCGTCAGCCTGTTAAAGGATGACGGGGAAACAACCGCCCAGTTGCCCGATATCAAACCGGGTGATACCCTGCTCATTCATCACGAAGAGCTGATACCGGCCGACGGGATACTGACAAAAGGTAAAGCTTTCATCGATTACAGTTTTGTTACGGGCGAATCGCTTCCGGTGCTCAGGGAAGTGGGGGAACTGGTGTATGCCGGCGGTAAACAAACAGGTGGCAATATTGAAATACTGGTAGTAAAGGAAGTCACACAAAGTTACCTGACCAAACTCTGGAACAAAGAAGAGATGAAAGAAGAGGCGGGAAGGAAAAGTATTTCCTTTGTTCATTTACTCAGCCGGTATTTCACCTATATCGTGCTGGCCATTGCCACCATTACCGCCGTTTACTGGCAGTTCTATGATCCATCGAAACTCTGGCCTGCGGTGACTGCTATCTTCATCATTGCCTGTCCCTGTGCCCTGTTGCTGTCAAATACATTTACGAATGGCAATATCCTGCGGATTCTTGGCCGCAACCGTTTCTATCTCCGCAGTGCGCAGGTGATCGAGGATATTGCAAAAGCCACACATATCACGTTTGACAAGACCGGTACGCTGACATCTGCGCGGCAGCAGGATATCCATTATGAAGGAATCACTTTAACTCCGGGGCAGTTACAACAGATTGCCGCGATAGCAGCCTGTTCCACCCACCCGTTGAGCAAGTCTCTCGCATCCTTCATCGGAACAAACGGAAAGCTGCGGGTGGAAAGCTTTGCCGAAACGACCGGGCAGGGTATTGAAGGCCGGGTGAATGATGAAATGATCAGGCTGGGTTCCCGGGAATTTGTTACCGGCAAACCTGATCAGCAAACAGGTACCGCGGTGTTTGTGGGTATCAACAATACAACCTGCGGGCATTTTAATTTCAGTAATCATTACCGGGACGAAATACCGGGACTGATCAATGAACTCCGTAAAGAATTCAGGATGTCCGTCCTTTCAGGCGACAACGAATCCGAAAAATTGAACCTGCAGAAACTGATGGGGAAAAAAACCACACTTCTTTTCCGTCAACAACCGGAGGATAAATTGAAATATATTCAATACCTGCAGCAAAAGGGAGAGAAAGTGGTGATGATCGGCGACGGTCTTAACGACGCCGGGGCCCTGAAGCAAAGTGATACCGGGATCGCGGTGACGGAACAGTCCAATAATTTTACCCCCTCCAGTGATGCAATTATTGAGGCAAATCAATTAAAACGGCTTCCCCTATTTATCAGGCTCTGCCGGGCCAACCGGAATATTGTCATGGCAAGCTTTATCCTTTCTATTGTATATAATATCATCGGGCTGTATTTCGCGGTCCAGGGTACACTTTCCCCGCTGATCGCCGCCATCCTGATGCCCAGCAGTTCGCTCAGCATACTGCTCATCACTTTTGGCAGCAGCAGCCTGCTGGCGAGGCGGATGCGGCTTTGAGCCGGAAGAAATACAAGAAGGTGATAAAAATCAGTTTTAGGCTTGATACTGGTTAACCGTGACCCGTATAGGCGGAAATACTTTTACACGGAACAAAAACAAAGCATGAGTGTAATTCTTATTCTGCTGGTGGCCAGTATTTCTGTGGCTGGAATTTTCCTTTTTGCTTTTTTATGGGGTGTTAAATCCGGACAGTTTGAAGATGATTATTCACCTGCCTCCAGGATCCTTTTTGATGACAAACCTTCCTCATCCACCAAAACCAAATAAATAAAACCGGTTATGCAAGTTGAAAAGTTCTATTATGACAACAAGATTGTGAAGGCATTCGGGTTCGCCACGATCTTATTCGGCATTGTAGGTATGCTGGCAGGATTATGGGCCGCTATCCAGATCTATTACCCGGCGGCCAGTCTTAACCTTGCTGCCACCACGTTTGGGAGAATGCGGCCCCTGCACACCAATGCGATCATTTTCGCATTCGTGGGCAATGCATCCTTTGCGGGTATTTATTATTCCCTGCAGCGGTTATGCAAGGCCAGGATGTGGAGTGATAAGCTGAGCTGGATCCATTTCTGGGGCTGGCAGCTGATCATCGCAGCCGCCGCCATTACCCTGCTGATGGGTAAAACAACAGGCAAGGAATATGCCGAACTGGAATGGCCCATCGATATCGCCATTACACTGGTGTGGGTGATCTTCGGCATCAACATGTTCGGCACCATCATCAAGAGAAGGGAAAAACATCTGTATGTGGCTATCTGGTTTTATATCGCCACCTGGGTGACCGTAGCCATGCTGCATATTGTCAACTCGATCGAAATACCGGTCTCCGCTTTAAAAAGTTATAGCTGGTATGCGGGTGTACAGGATGCGCTGGTGCAATGGTGGTATGGCCACAATGCCGTGGCCTTCTTCCTTACCACACCGGTACTTGGCCTTATGTATTATTTTCTTCCCAAGGCGGCCAACCGGCCCGTTTATTCTTATAAGCTTTCCATCATCCACTTCTGGGCCCTGATCTTTATTTATATATGGGCGGGACCCCACCACTTGTTATATACAGCGTTACCCGACTGGGCGCAATCGCTCGGTGTTGTTTTTTCCATTATGCTGATCGCGCCAAGCTGGGGTGGAATGCTCAACGGATTGTTCACGCTCCGCGGGGCCTGGGACAAAGTACGGGAAGATCCCGTGCTGAAGTTCATGGTGGTGGCCATTACCTGTTATGGTATGTCAACCTTTGAAGGACCGATGCTGAGCCTGAAAAATGTGAATGCCATTTCGCACTTCAGCGACTGGACGATCGCTCACGTGCATATCGGGGGATTGGGCTGGAATGGATTCCTGGCATTTTCCATTTTATATTTTATGATCCCGAAAATGTGGGGAACCACGTTGTATTCCAAAAAATTGGCCACCAACCATTTCTGGCTGGGTACCGTGGGCATCGTGCTCTATGCTGTTCCGCTTTACTGGGCGGGTTTTGAACAAAGTATCATGTGGAAACAGTTCACACCCGAAGGACAGCTCAAGTTCGATTTCATGCAGACCGTCACCAATATCAAACCGATGTACTGGGCCCGCAGTATCGGGGGCGCCCTGTACCTGACCGGTGCGCTGATGATGGTGTATAATTTATGGAAGACCATTGCCAAAGGCAAGTTTATAGCCAATGAAGCTGCTGAAGCTCCGCCCCTGGTTAAAGAAACAAACCATAAGAAGGAATACTGGCATCGTGTCATTGAACGAAAACCGCTGACCATGCTGGTACTTAGTCTCATCCTTGTTGCCATCGGCGGCCTCGTACAGATGATACCTACTTTTCTGGTCAAGTCGAATGTACCAACTATCGCGAGTGTAAAACCCTATACACCGCTGGAACTACAGGGCAGGGATATTTATGTACGGGAAGGCTGCTATACCTGCCATTCACAAATGATCCGGCCTTTCCGGGATGAAGTAGCACGTTACGGCGAGTATTCAAAAGCTGGTGAATTTGTGTATGATCATCCTTTCCAGTGGGGAAGCAAACGGACCGGGCCTGACCTGGCAAGGGAGGGAGCTGATAAAAACAGGCGTCCCGACTCCTGGCACTACAATCACATGTATGACCCGACATCCACTTCTCCCGGCTCGATCATGCCACGATATGTGTGGCTGCTGGATAATGAGCTGGATACAGGCAGCACGCCCGCGAAGGTCAGGGCCATGCGAAAACTGGGAGTGCCTTATCCCGAGGGGTATGACAAAATCGCGAACAGGGACCTCATGAAACAGGCAAACGAGATCGCTGATAACCTGAAAAAGGAAAAAATCGAAACCCCGCCTAATGCTGAGATAATTGCGATAATCGCCTACCTGCAGCGGCTGGGCCGCGACATACAGTCGGAACCCAAACAGGTTGCAGAAAAAAAATAAACATTCGTTATGAAATTCATTAACTACCTGGAAAAAGTAAGCGGTGTGGATATCATGGGCCTGGCATCACTGCTGATCTTCTTTTTGTTCTTTGTGGTGATGCTCGCCTGGGTATTCCGGACAAAAAAGAAAGATTTCAATGAAGTCAGCCGCATTCCGCTTGACAACCAGCATTAACTAAAACCGTAATGAACCTGTATATGCGAAACATGAAAAAATATATTGCCGGTCTGCTGATGGCCATATTGCTCTTCTCTGTTCAGCCTGTTTGGGCGGCCGGACCTCCCGGTCCTTCCCTGCTGGACAACCCGCTCGCACTGACGTTGCTGCTCATCATGTTCATCCTGCTGATCGTGATCGCGGTACTCGCCACTATTGTCATAGGTGCAGCGGACATCAATCTCAAGAAAAAAAAGGAAAAGGGTGGCGGTAAAGCCGTGGCGATGACACTGCTGATGATGCTGACTTCGGCGCTGGTGTATGCACAGGGTCCCGCTGCGGGGACCACTGTTACGCCGGCATCCACAACCATCGGCGGCATGGACAAAACGACTTTTTATATCATGGTAGCGGTTCTCTTTATCGAACTACTGGTGATCCTTGCCCTGCTGATGAATATCAAACTGCTGCTGAAGAAAGAAAAAGAAAAACTGGTTACAGCCGAAGAAAAACTGGCCGCTGAACAAGAGAAAGCCACAAGACTTAGCTGGTGGGATCGTTTCAACAGGTTAAAACCCGCAAGTGAAGAAGCGGAACTTGACCTGGGACATGAATACGACGGTATCCGGGAACTGAACAACCGTCTCCCGCCCTGGTGGCTTTATGGTTTTTACGGTACCATCCTCTTCGCGATCATTTATCTTTGGCGATTTGAGGTATCGCATACCGGGCCATCCAGCAGGGAAGAATATGAAAGATCCGTGGCAAAGGCCGAGATCAGGATCCAGGAATACCTGAAGAAAAAAGGAGAGTCGGTAGATGAGAACACTGTAAAACTGCTGGCCGGTGCTGAAGACCTGGCTGCAGGAAAAGCCATTTTCACAGATCCTTCCAAATGCCCGGCCTGTCATAATGCCGACGGCGGCGGAAACGCGGTCGGTCCAAATCTTACGGATGAGTACTGGCTTTACGGAGGCGGCATAAAAGATATATTCAAGACCATTAAATACGGCACCAGCAAGGGAATGAGAAGCTGGAAGGATGACCTGTCAGCCAAACAGATCGCCCAGGTATCCAGTTATGTTATTTCCCTGAAAGGCAGCAAACCTGCCAACCCCAAGGATCCGCAGGGAGAACTGTATAAGGAAGAAGCAGCTCCGGCCACGGCCAAGGCTGATTCCGTTACAGCCCCCGGCAAATAAAAAATTCAGAAAAAGTGAAAAGGAGAGCATATGAGCGAGACCTCAGAAACAAACCCAACCGACGAAGCCCCTGAATCTTTTCGCGACAGGATCGCCACCGTTGATGCCAAAGGGCATCGGAAATGGATCTTTGCCCAAAAACCGAAGGGCTGGTTTTATAATGTTCGCACCTGGGTAAGCTGGGGTTTCTTTGCGCTTTTCTTTGCCCTCCCTTTCATCAAACTGAACGACCGCCCCCTTTTTCTGTTCAATATTCCCGAAGCCAAATTCATCATCTTTGGCAGGATCTTCTGGCCGCAGGATTTTTTCATCTTTGGCCTTACAATGGTTCTTTTCATCATCTTCATCGTACTGTTCACTGCCGCATTCGGGCGTTTGTTCTGCGGCTGGGTTTGCCCGCAGACCATTTTCATGGAAATGCTTTTCCGGAAAGCGGAATACCTCATTGAAGGAGATGCCGGGCGCCAGCGATTGCTGAAGAATGCGCCCTGGAATGCAGAAAAGATAAGGATCAAACTCACCAAGCATATTGTATTCTTCCTGCTGGCATTTGTTATCGCCAATTTCTTCCTCGCCTATATCATCGGGATAGATGAACTTAAAAAGATCATCCGTGAGCCGATCAGCGAACACTTCGTCGGATTTCTCGCCATCCTGGTTTTTTCCGGTGTGTTTTACGGGGTCTACGCTTTCTTCCGGGAGCAGGTATGCACGGTAGTTTGCCCCTATGGCCGGTTGCAGGGTGTATTGCTCGACCGTAATTCGATGATCGTGGCCTATGACCACAAACGGGGGGAACCGAGAGGAAAATATAAAAAAGAAGAACAGGCTGTATCCGGTCTCGGCGATTGTATCGATTGCTTCCAGTGTGTAAAGGTTTGCCCGACCGGTATTGACATCCGAAACGGAACACAGATGGAATGCGTGGGCTGTACGGCCTGTATTGATGCCTGCGATAAAATGATGGTGGCCACCAACCGTCCCAAAGGGCTCGTACGCTATGCCTCCGAGAATGGTATTACCGAAGGAAAAAAACTGAGGTATACTGCCCGGATGAAATTCTATACCTTATTACTGGTTATCATCTCGGGGTTACTGGCTTTTCTGCTGATTAGCCGCAAGGATATCGACGGAACCATCATCCGCACCAGGGGACTTACCTACCAGGAAAGGGGAACGGACAGCCTTACCAACCTCTTTAACATCAGTGTCATCAATAAAACGATAAAGGATATCCCCGTCACCCTACACCTGGAAGGCGAAGCCGGGAAAGCCGGTAAGATCGAACTGGTCGGCGCCAAAAGCATCAACCTGAAACAGGAAGACCAGGCGAAGGGATCCTTCTTCGTGGTATTACCCCGGAGTTTTGTGAACAGCCGGAAAATGAAAATCAGGATCGGGCTGTACCAAGGGGAGAAACGCATCACCACGCTGCAAACAAATTTTACCGGACCATTTAAAAGATATTAAACTTTGTGATATGAACTGGGGAAACAGGTTATTACTCGCATTCATCGTTTTCGGCTCAGGTATGTTTTTCCTGGTGTACCGATCTGTCTCCACCCGGTTTGAACTGGTGGAAAAAGATTATTACAAGCAGGAACTTCGTTACCAGCAGGTGATCGATGGCAAACAGGAAGCAGGAAACCTCTCCGCTACCGTGATCCTTGCGCAAACAGAAAAAGGGATCCGTTTGCAGTTACCGGATGAAATGAAGGATAAAAAGATCTCCGGCGAAGTATGGTTCTATTGCGCGTATGATGAAAAGAAAGACAAGAAATTCAAACTCGATACTGATAGCTATGCCGTCCAGTCATTCACACCCGACCAGGTGCAACCGGGGAATTACACCGTCAAGATCAGGTGGGCGGACGAGCAGAAGAACTATTATACAGAAAAATCCATCCGTGTACTGTGACCCTCTGGCCGATCATATTATCCGGGTTTACATTGGGTGCCGCGGGCAGTCTCCATTGTGCGGGGATGTGCGGTCCCCTGAGCCTGGCACTGCCCGTACAACATTTCTCTCCTGTCAATAAATTCCTGGCCCTTTTTCTTTACCAGGTTGGCAGGGTGATCACCTACAGTGTCATCGGGCTTCTCTTCGGGTTGGCGGGGAGACGACTTTTTATATCGGGTTACCAGCAATGGTTCTCCATCGGGATGGGAATATTCGTATTAGCGCTGGCAGGATTGTATTTTTTATCAAAGAAAAGGATACATCTCTCCTTTCTGAGTCCTTTTTACCAATCCGTTCAGGGAATCATTATGCGAATCCTTCGTTCCTCTACCAGTGTGATGAGTTTCCTGCTGCTCGGCATGGCCAACGGGTTGCTGCCCTGTGGAATGGTGTATATAGCACTCGCCACTTCCCTCTCCTTCGCGCAGATTGGTGAAAGCGTTCTATTCATGGCCATGTTTGGCGCGGGTACCTTGCCGGCCATGTTGTTTATCGGTTATGCCGGGGTGATGATCAAACCCGAACTCCGGTCCGTATTCAGGCGGTTGACACCCGTATTTATTTCCCTCATGGGTGTTTTACTGATACTACGCGGGATGAACCTGGGCATTCCCTTCATCAGCCCGGAACTGCCGCAGGCACCGGGGGCTTCGGTTGAATGCCATCCCTGAGACTTCTTGACAGAAGTCATTGTTCCCCATGACGTATATCAATTGATACAGCCATCGGTGCGGTTACTTTTACCGTGAAAATATGCACATATAAGCCCGCAAGGGTTATTGTTGGTTTTTGTTTCTGTACAACCCCCGGTTCCCCGGGGGTTATCTTTTAGCGGCTATCTTTGCGGCATGCACATCGATATTCTCAGTGTTATTCCCGAATTGCTCGAAAGCCCATTGCAGCACAGCATCATGAAAAGGGCCAGGGAAAAAGGTTTGCTCACCGTCCTGGTTCATCCTCTCCGCAAATGGGCCGTTAACGAGTACGGGCAGGTAGATGATTACCAGTACGGCGGCGGGGCCGGCATGGTGATGATGTGTGAGCCGCTGGCCAGAGCGATAGAGGAATTATCGGCCACTGAAAAATTTGACGAGATCATATACCTGACTCCTGACGGAGAACGGCTGAACCAGAAAACAGCCAACACCCTCTCCCTGAAAAAAAGATTGCTGATGATCTGCGGACATTACAAGGGTATCGATGAGCGGATCCGCGAACAATTTGTCACCAAAGAGATCTCCATCGGGGATTATGTACTAAGCGGCGGCGAGTTACCGGCGGCTATACTTGTGGATGCCATCGGTCGTTTGTTACCGGGCGTGCTCAATGATGAAACGTCTGCATTAACGGATTCCTTCCAGGATAATTTACTGGCTCCGCCTGTTTACACACGCCCGGAAGAATTCCGCGGTTTAAAAGTGCCGGATATCCTGATGAGCGGGGACCATCGAAAGATCGAAGAATGGCGGCATGAACAGTCGTTGAAACGTACCGCTGAAAGAAGACCCGACCTACTGGATGAATAGCCCTTCATCAATCGTTTGACTGATTTTGTTTCCGCCGGAGTTTTTGCAGGATTATTTGAGGAACTTGCAGCAACAATCAAACTAATATGGAAAACAACCGCAGAAAATTCCTGCGCCGTCTCGCCCTGGGCGGGGGCATCATGGCCACGGGTCTTCCCTCTTTTGCCAAAGTGATCGGGACCACTGATGAACAAATGGAGCGCTCTTCTGAACAGGAACTGCAGGCACAACGATTCAATATGTGCGGTTATGCCGCTCCTAAAATTGAAACGGTAAGGGTTGCTGTAGTTGGGTTGGGCATGAGGGGTTCCGATGCAGTGGAAAGATTGAGTTATATAGACGGGCTGGAGATAGTGGCCCTTTGTGACAAATATCCCGACCGTGTGGCCGCAGCGCAAAAGACACTGGAAAAAATGAAACGACCCAGGGCCAGGGAATTCAGTGGCGAAGACGGATGGAAGGCGCTATGTGAGAACAATGATATCGACCTGGTTTATTCCACCACACCCTGGCACCTGCATACACCCGTTTCCGTTTATGCCATGAAGAACGGGAAACATGCTGCCACCGAAGTGCCAGCCGGAAAAACGATGGATGAGTTATGGGAACTCGTGGAAACTTCAGAAAAAACGCGGAAGCATTGCATGATGCTGGAGAACTGCTGCTATGATTTCTTTGAGCTGCTTACGCTGAATATGGCAAGACAGGGTTTGTTCGGGGAAATCGTTCACGCCGAAGGAGCTTATATCCACGATCTCACGAAAGACTGGCTGTTTAATAAGAAAGCCTATGCGGATATGTGGCGGCTGAAAGAGAATATCGGTCAGAATGGTAACCTGTACCCGACACACGGGCTCGGCCCTGTTGCACAATGCATGAACATCAACCGGGGTGATAAATTCGATCACCTCGTCAGCATGAGCACCGGTGATTTCACGATGAACAATATGGTGAAGGAACTGGCTGTAAAGGATGATTTCTTTAAAGCATATGTTGACAAGCCCTTCCGGGGCAATATGAACACGACCCTGGTCCGCAGCTTTAAGGGTAAAACAGTGATGGTGCAGCATGATGTATCGACGGTACGACCTTATTCCAGGATACACCTGGTCAGCGGAACAAAGGGCGCCGCGCAAAAATGGCCCGGTCCGCAGCGCATAGCCTTTGGTCATAGCTGGGTGAAACCCGAAGAACTGAAACAACTGGAAGAAAAATATGCCCCTCCGATCGTAAAACATATCGGGGCCATCGCGAAAGAAGTAGGTGGTCACGGGGGCATGGATTTCATCATGGACTGGCGGATGATCGATTGCCTTCGCAACGGTCTCCCCCTCGACCAGGATGTTTATGACGCGGCTTCCTGGAGCTGTTTGTTCCCCCTGAGCCAGCGTTCTGTTGCCAAAAAATCAAGGACCGTTGACATCCCGGATTTTACAAGAGGTTCATGGCAAACCAATAAACCCGTTGACCTGACCCTTAACGGGGGCGCTACCACGAAGGTCCGGGAGATCAAACCCGACCTGAAAATGTGACTGTTGAACACCTGATAAAAATCAGCCGCTCATAATAAAACAAATGATCTCAATTGAGTCTAATGCTGTACTTTTAAGGCCTAATTACAACCATTTTACCTGGAAATCAACAGTTTGCTAATTAAGGAAGGCCTGGTCTTCTGAAAATGGTTTGGTTTTATTTTTTTCGTATGAAGGCACTGACAGTAATTACAGACCCGGTGTATGTAGAACCCAGGGAATTCTCAGGATATGAACGTTTTTGGCTGAAGTATTTAAATGACAAAAGGGATCTTCCTTTTATTCATCTCCTGACAGCCATTCATATACTGGTTATCCCCGTCGCAGTCATACTTTACACCCCCCTTTTACAGGGATGGTACTGGTGGCTGGTCTATATCCCCTATTTCTATATCTCCCAGATGTATTTCAAGGGCCGTTTTGGCCTGATGCTGCATTGTATTTGTCACCGTAAACTCTTCAAGAAAGCCTACAACTGGATTTTTGATTATATCATCTGGTTTGTCTGTCCGTTTTTCGGTCATACACCTGAAACCTATTTTGCGCATCATATGGGTATGCACCATGTGGAGAACAATATGCTGGATGATGCCAGCAGTACG
>CAZEZE010000011.1:0-19723 GCA_964516445.1 uncultured Chitinophaga sp.
GAGTCAGGAGTCAGGAGTCAGGAGTCAGGAGACAGGAGTCAGGAGACATGAGTAGGAACATATATAGCTATAGTTCACCATTCACGATTCACCATTCACGATTCACAACTCACGATTTCCCCCTGTAACCTTTATTGACCTTCAAGCGTCGGGTTATTAAAGCCTGCCCAAACCGGGTGGCATATCCCTTGTTACAGCCGTTTGTCATATTCAAAGGCAAGCGGCCTGTGTATTTTTTAACTTCAAAAAAAAATGGCCATGAAATATTTATTCCTTTTTCTACTCTGCTGTGCAGGGAATTTGCCTGCTCCCGCACAGGTTGATCATCACCAGCAGGCGGCAGCAACAAACTCTGCTCCGCTTTCAGCGGCCGACTGGCAATCAGATCTCAGGTTCCTGCAACAGACCATACACAAGGACTATCCTTTTTTATTTAAGAAGACAACTGCGGCTGAATTTGATGGGGAGGTGGAAAAGCTGTTCAGAGCTATGCCGGCCATGAAGGATCATGAAAGGATTGCCGGCCTGGCCCGTATCATTTCCTCTTTCAAATACGGGCATACGGATATCAGCTGGAGGCAAAGTCCCGTTAAATACCATGTGGCCCCGGTCAATTTTTACTGGTTCAGCGATGGAATATATGCGGAGGGGGCCGACAAGGAATATGCGTCGGTGGTGGGCGCCAAACTGGTGAAAGTGGAAGGAGTGCCGGTGATGAAAGCGCTCGATGCAGTGAAACCATTGGTACCAGTGGAAAACGACCAGTACTTTAAAGGATACGGGTTGGACTTCCTGCTTATCCCGGAAGCGCTGCATGCACAGGGAGTAACAAAAGAGCTGAAAAAAACGGTCACCTATACTTTTGAGAAGAATGGTAAGGCCTTTGATCAAACGATAACAGGAAAGGAGGTTTTTCGCCTCCCGCGTACCTATGGTTATGTTTCCAAAAACGCGGGCTGGGTCATGGCCAGGGATACCACCGCCACACCGCATTACCTGAAGGACCTGGAAAAGATCTATTATTACGAATACCTCCCGGCATCTAAGACAGTGTATGTAAGGCATAGCCAGATCCAGGATGATCCCCAGGAAGCCATTCCCGCCTTTTACGAGAAGGTGTTCTCGTTCATAGAGAAGAATGATGTGGAACGCCTTGTGCTGGATGTTCGGCTGAACGGTGGCGGAAATAATTACAAGAACAAACCGATCATTACCGGAATTATCAAGAGCAGTAAGATCAATGTACCGGGAAAACTCTTTGTCATCATCGGCCGGCGTACTTTTTCAGCCTGCCAGAACCTCGTGAATGAACTCAGCAACTATACGAATGCGCTTTTTGTAGGTGAACCGACAGCCGAGAACATTAATTTTTACGGGGATAACCACCGGGTTGACCTGCCGAAAAGCAAAATACCTGTATTTCTTTCATTTGCCTGGTGGCAGGATAAACCGCAATGGGAAAATGCCGACTGGCTGGCACCGCAGCTGGCAGTGGAAATGAGTTTTGAGGACTACCGCCTGAATAAAGACCCTGTGCTGGAGGCCTGTCTTAATTTTTCAGAAAAAGACCCGGTACTGGACCCGATGTCCAGGTTAAGAGTGCTGTTCGTAGATGGTAAACTGGATGAAGTGGAAGCGGAAGCCAAACGGTTTGTTTCAGATCCCAAATACCGATTTGTCAATTTTGAGGAAAAGATCAACAGTTCCGGCTATGAATTACTGGGTAAAAAGCAAACGGAGGGAGCTCTTTTTGTCTTCCGGCTGAACACCGTACTGTTCCCAAAATCCGCCAATGCCTGGGATAGTTTCGGCGAAGCCAACTGGAAAGCGGGTAAAAAGGATAAAGCGATAGAATGTTACAATAAGGCAATTGAACTGGATCCTAAAGGAGTTACGGGTGATAACGCGAGGAGGATGCTGAAGGAAATCGACAGTCGGCAGTAAGCAGTCTTGCAGTCATGCAGTATGCAGTCATGCAATCCGGTTTATGGCTGCATAACTGCCCGACTGCATACTGCCCAACTGCCCGACTGTAAGACTGTTTTGCGATTCATCCCCGAAACAGTATCTTTCTGCGGGAAATTTACCGCATGAAAAAAGCTATACTGTTTATATTTTTACTGGTAGCCGGAGGAAACACTATACTCTGTGCGCAGGAATCCAAAAAGGACACGGTGCACGTGGGTATCTATATCACCAGTATCCACAATATCGATTTCAAGCAAAAGGAATTCGTGGTTACTTTCTGGCTCTGGCTCAAATACCGTAATAAGGATTTCGATTTTGTGAATAACCTGGAAGTGCCCGCCGCTAAATCAGTGGAGAAATCTTTTTCTACGATAGACTCCAGCGGCGACAGGGTCTATATGCAAATGAAACTGCAATGCGTGATGAAGGATTCCTGGAAGATTGACAATTTCCCCTTTGATGTTCAAAAATTGAGGCTTTCCATTGAAAATTCACAGTATGATGCGAACTCCCTTGTGTTCGTCGCGGATACGCTGGGGGAACATTTTGATAAACGGTTTACCCTTCGGGGCTGGAACATCGACAGTTGTATCATTACGGCCGGGAAAAAGGTCTATGAAACAGCCTTTGGCGCCGAAGGAGCCGTTAAACAGCAATCGGAATACAGCGCATTCAGGGTACGGTTGTCCATTCACAGGAATGCGACCGGGTTATTCTGGAAAATGTTCCTCGGTATGTACCTCGCATTCTTTATTTCCTTTATCTGTTTCTTCATTCACGCGGACGGTATGGATTCCCGGTTCGGTCTGAGTGTGGGTTCCCTCTTTGCCGTTGTGGGTAATAAATATATCATTGATTCCTCCCTGCCCGAATCCTCCTCCTTTACACTGGTTGATACCTTGCATGGCATCACTTTATTCTTTATCCTGGCCGTGGTGGCAGTTAACACCTATTCACTGCGACTGGTCAAAAGAAATAAAGTGCCCCAGGCCATACGATTCGACAACAGGGCTGCGTGGATATCTTTCCTGGTGTACCTGCTGCTGAACATATGGTTCATCTGGAGGGCAAAGAATGGTAATGCTTAGGGTTTCAAAGGCTATATGGCCCGGTCTGTTGATTTAATTCCTGGCATTTTCATGGCGGCAGTAATCTTCTTTTGATTTAAATTTACAACAGATCATTTATCAAAATCCTTATTATGACGATCCCAGATAAGAATATCGGGGAACCCGATGAAACACCGGGTTCGAATGAAATCACAGAAGAGGAAAAAGAACTGCTCGATAATGCGGGGGGCATGATTGACCCGGACGACCAGCGGCTAAGGCGGGCGCAACTGGATACGGTTGATATGGACGGCACTCCGCTGGAAGAACTTTCCGGGGCTGCAGACCTGAGCGGTTCGGATCTGGACATACCCGGGAGTGAACTGGATGATGACGGTGAATCTATCGGGGAGGAGGATGAAGAAAATAATAATTACAGCCCGGCTGATACAGAGTGATAAGGAGGAATGAGGAGGCTTATCCCGTGCTTTTTAGTTTTTTCCATTTATCGAGATATTCCAGAACCTCCTCATCGCTAACCTGCGAGAAATCTTCATAAAAAGCACCCACCCCGTAAAAAGCTTCCGGTGCAAAAAGTACTACCATTTCATCCACCTTTTTCGATAATTTTTCAACGGCCTGCGGGGAGGCCACAGGAACAGCAATGATTATTCTTCCGGGGTCGGACTTTCGCAGCACCTGTATTGTTCCCATTAGGGTATTGCCGGTGGCGATCCCGTCATCGATCACAATGACCGTTTTACCGGTAAGGGGTTCGGGTTCCCGGTCGCCCATGAACGTTGTATACATCTCCCGTAGCTTTCGGCGGATCCTTCCCAGTTCCGCCTGGATGTATTCATCGCTTACCTGTTCATGGGGTATCACAAAATGATCGCTGAGACTGGCCGCCCCGATAGCGTATTCCTTATTCATCGGGTGTCCGATTTTTTTTGTGAGGATGAGCTCAAGCGGCAGTTCCAGTTCCCGGGCAACTTCATAAGCAACGGGCACACCGCCTCTAGGCACCGCTAGAACAACACCCTGTTTTCCTTTGTACTTTCTCAATTTTTCAGCCAGCAATAAGCCGGCTTCTGTTCTGTCCCTGAAATACATATTCAGCCTTTTAATCAATAAGTGATACCGGCACAAGGAATTTCTCAAACCATTCCGCGGCGAGATCACAAACAATATCCATCTTACCGTGTTCCTCAAACAAATGCGAAGCTCCTTCCACCACTTTCAGTGTTTTCCTGCACTGCAACTGTTTCAAAGCTTCCCTGTTCAAAAGCAGTACGTCGTAATCCAGGCTGCCGACGATCAGCAGGGTAGGTGCGCTCACATTTGGCAGGAATTCCATGGCCAGGTCGGGCCGGCCTCCCCTTGACACGACAGCGCTGATGGTGGGATTTTTCGCTGCCGCCACTAATGCGGAAGCAGCGCCGGTACTGGCTCCAAAATAGCCGATGCGACAGTCTTTGGCAGCGGGAAGTCCTTCCAGCCACCTGGTCGCACCGGCTAATCTTTTTGTAAGCAGATTGATATTAAAACGGGTGGAATAATGCTGCTCTTCTTCTTCCGTGAGCAGGTCAAACAACAGCGTACCAAAATTCTTCCCTTGCAGGTAACGGGCAACCTGCTGGTTTCGTTTGCTGAACCGGCTGCTGCCGCTGCCATGCGAAAAGATCACGATCGCTTTGGCGGTGGCCGGGATATACAGTTCACCTTTTACGATAACCTGGTCAACCGGAATGTTCACCTCGGTATGAAGACGGGGTTCCATTTTTATTCCTCCAGTACGATCGGCGCCCTTGCATTTTTGTTCACTTCAAATTTTGCCAGTTGTGACAGGCGGTCGTCGATCTGTTTTTCATTTACTTCAGCTTCATGGAATATTCCTGCAAATTCTTCCATGCCAAGGTCCCTGCTGAAAGCCGCGGCGGTTCCATAGATACTGATCTTATAATGATTGATACCCTGTATACCGGCCAGCAGGCAGGCGTCTTTCACCTCGTTGTCGATGCAGTGGGTCAGTTTTTCGTTGATCTCTTCGATAAAGGCATACATGATCCTGTCCCTTGTACGCAGGGAATTGATCTCTTCGGCCTCATAGAAACGGTCCAGCTTTTTGATATGCTCTTCCACCAGGTCTTCATACTTCAGCAAAACCTCTTTCAGCTTGATCGAGGTGGACCCGGTCACCCAAACCGGCAAATTTTTCCTTAACTGGATTTCCGCATTGACAAACCGGGCGGCGTCATGGTCCAGCAGGTCATGCAGAGTAGTGATCGGAGTTGATGATACTTCTTTCATAACGCTGATTTTTACTAACTCAATTTAAGCCGGAGAACCCGCGGTTCATGTTGACCAATATCATTACGGGATCTGAGTGTACTCATTCGTTTTCAGTATAATAGGGGTTTACTTTAGCATGATAGAGAAGTTATGAGAAGGTATTTCAACAAAGCAGTTTTACTTAACGAAACCGATGCGGTCAGCAGTATTCGCCGTTGGTCGTACCCGCTCGACAGCCAGGATGACCTGGCCCCTCTATATAATCGTATCGGTGATGCAAGGATTGTGATGCTGGGGGAGGCCTCGCATGGCACCAATGAGTATTATACCTGGCGGGCCCAGATCACCAAAAAATTAATTGAGGAAAAGGGCTTCAACCTTATTGCAGTGGAGGGTGACTGGCCGGATTGTTACCGGTTGAACCGGTATATCAAAAATTATCACGGATCGGGGAGCAATGCATTTGATGTATTAAAACAATTCAACCGGTGGCCTACCTGGATGTGGGCCAACTGGGAAATGGTAGCATTGGCGGAATGGCTGCAGCAGCATAACAAGGATCTCCCGCTGCATAAAAAAACAGGTTTCTATGGGTTGGATGTTTACAGTTTATGGGAAAGCATGGAATCCATTATGCAATACCTTAAAAAAACAGATCCCGGCGCCCTGGAGATCGCGGAGGAAGCCTATCAGTGTTTTGAACCCTATCGCAGGGAAGAGGGCAGTTCCTATGCCAGGGCCTCACAATTCGTACCGGAACTTTGCCAGGATGAAGTAGTGCACCTGCTCCGGGAAATACAAAACCGCCTGCCCTTGTACAATTCAGATCCGGAGAATGTATTCAGCGCGGAACAGAACGCGCTGGTGATGGTGAACGCGGAAAAATATTACCGGTCCATGGTAAAGGGCGGGCCGCATAGCTGGAATGTTCGCGACAAGCATATGGCCGATACGCTGGAGCGGTTATTGAAATTCCACGGAGAAGATTCCAAAATTATTGTGTGGGAACATAACACCCATATCGGGGATGCCCGGGCAACGGATATGACCGATGAGGGGATGTATAATATCGGCGAACTGGCACGCCTTCAGCATAATGATCGGGGAGTGGTACTGGTGGGTTTTGGTTCTTACAAAGGGACCGTGATGGCCGGAAATCACTGGGGAGCAAACATGCAACGAATGAAAATGCCACCGGCCATAAAAGACAGCTGGGAATACCTGCTGCACAAAGCAGGCGCACAGGATAAGTTGTTGCTGATGGATGATTTTATGAATGATACTTTCATGGAGAGTCATATTGGTCACAGGGCCATCGGTGTTGTTTATAACCCGGAGTATGAGAAATACGGTAATTACGTTCCCAGTATACTGCCGTTCAGGTATGATGCATTTATCTATATCGATGAGACGAATGCTTTGAACCCGCTGCACATACAGCCCGACGGGCACCAGGTTCCGGAAACATACCCGTTCGGTGTGTAGTTTATAAATGGAAAAAAACTAAAAAATACAGGAACATGGCAACCAAAAAACAACCCCCGGCTCCCCCGGAATTTCCCTACCCCGGGAAACGTCCCGAAATAGATCCCGACCAGGTCCCGGATACTCCGGAAATACCGGATGAGGACCCGGATGTTATTCCGGATGACGATCCATTTGAAATACCACCAGAAGAAATTCCGCCACCGGGTGAGAAGCCATGAGCAATAGTCAATAGGCAATAGGCAATAGACAATGAAAAAAAGCTAAAATGAAACATACAGACAAGGCTGTTGATTATAAAAAAATGACCATTTCAAGTCCCGTTTTTGAAGACGGTGGGATGATTCCGGTTAAGTATTCATGTGAGGGGGAGAATGTCAATCCACCACTGGATATCAGCGGCTTTCCGGAGGAGGCTGTAAGCCTGGCCATCATTATGGAAGATCCGGATGCACCGGCCGGGACCTGGGTGCACTGGCTGGTTTGGAATATCCCGGTAACGCATCATATCAAAGAAGATCATGTTCCGGGAAAGGAAGGGATCAATGATTTTCAAAAACACAAATACGGAGGACCTTGTCCGCCCAAGGGCACGCACCGTTATTTCATTAAAATCTATGCGCTGAATGCCACATTGGACCTGCCCGGGAATACCCAAAAAAAGCAATTGGAGAAAGCGATGAGTGAACATATCATCGGATTTGGGGAACTGATCGGGTTGTATAAAAGGAACAGGTAAGCGCGGTGACTGGTTCTGAATATGCATCCATGACACAACATCCGCTTTACACCTTCGTTTTCCTCCTTTGCTTTAGCAGCAGGAGCAGGAGAAGAATAACAAAGACGGCAGCTCCGGCAATATAGACCAGGTTTCTCTGAATAAATGATCTTATGGCATTTTCGGGTTGTTTATTGGTGCCTGAAGGAACAGCTATTTTTTCATATTGGATTGTAACCGATCTGCTGTCAACTTCCGCCATTAATTCCCGCATCGTTTGTAATTCACTGTCCGGCTCCATGGGCACGACGGATAACTTGTTGCCAGAATACCGGAATACATAACCGGAGTCAGTTTCGTAAACCTTATCGGCGGAAATTTGCCTGATACTGAGTTGTCCTTCATAAACGTTTACGCTAACATTCCCCGTACGGTCTGTCCTCAACAGGAATTTCGTTCCGGCAGGAGTGAGCGTAAAATCTTTCAGGTCAACCAGCACTTTTTTGTCTTTATTCGTGTTTCCATTAACCAGCAAGTGTCCTTCTTGAAGCAATAATCTTATCTTTTCTTTTGATTGTTCAAGTACTTTCAGCACGGAGTTGGGGAAAACTGTGATGCTTGTTTCATTATTTCCCGGGAATGCAAGAATACCCTTTTGACCGGTTGTAAAAACGTCCCCTGCATGCATGGCTTTTATCTTTTTCAGGAATTCTTTCAATTCTCCCATAGAGGCATCAGGGTTACTCAGTGAATAACCGGCCATGAGCAACCCGTCATCCATGGCGGATCCACTTTTGATCAGGATCCCTTCGCCTCCGCAATGCCGGGTAGTGGACAAACCGGGTTTGGCAGCCGGTTTGCCTTCGATAAGTACTTCCGGATCGCCGCTCGTGATGACAAAGGAATTATGTTCGCAGCAGGCGGAGTGCACACCCCGGTCACCCACCCTGGCAGCCGGGAAATTCCCTGCGAAAACCAGCGCACTTCCTGTCACCACAGGACCAATAACAGTGTGGGGACAGCCGGGACATCCATGCGAATCGGAACCAGATTTTGCCAGGCTTCCGGTATGACCGTATTCCAGGCAGGAGACGGCTTCAACCGGGAATTCACTTTTATAGGTTTTGCCTTCATAAGTTACCGAAAGGATGATCTTATTGGCACCTGTGTTCCCGAATACGGGCCGGCTCTGTCTTCCTTTTACCGGGTTAAAACTGCCGGTTCCGCTCCATTCCACCTGGTCGGATAGGTCTACCAGTTCCCCTTTTTCATTCAGCAGGCTGAAGTCCGCGCCGAAGATCCAACCCTTGTCAAACACTTTCGGGCTTTTTCCAGCGGGGTAACTGAGTTCGGGTTTTTCATTCCCCGTCTCCAGGGCCAGGAAAGAAATGATAAACGGTTCATCCTCCCCTTCATCTCCAATGATCAGGTCGCCGTTTATTTCCCTGCCCCTGATCGTCGCTTTAATCCTGGCGGGAGGATTATTTTTTGTGATGACGCCCACTTCATTTTCAACAACATTCAATTTTACATTGCCGGAAAGCTGGTTGCCGGTTACAATGCCATGGCCATTCCCTGTTATATCGGTATAATCACCGGAGTGATCGAGTTTGTCATTGAAGATCATGAACACTTTATTTTGCCGTAAATGAAAGGCGGCGGAAAAACCATCACTCCGTAAACTGATCTTGATGCTTTTAGCGGTTATGGCAGCATCGGCATCAGCAACTGTGAAACTGCCGGAATAATTTTTATCCTGGCCTGAAGTTGACAATTGAAAGAGTATCATTATCGTCCACCATATTTTCCCTGGTTTCATGTCTGGTTCATTTGATCGGTAAATTGAGTTTTCAGAATGATAAAAAGAATGAGGGCAGTTAACACAGGAATTGATAGTTGTCAGCGTCTTCAACCATCGGCGGGTGCGGACCAGTGTCGGGACCGGCCCGCTCAAAATACCCTTTGGGCCCGGAACCCCCTGCCTGCATCAATTCATCCGGGATTTTGCGGTTTCATACGCTTTTGGCGGGGCGCTTTGCAAAGTTTTGGGAAAAATTGTGCCATGAATCGCATGCTACTTCTCACCATGGTATTTCTTTTCCTGCAGGCCGGGAAAGCGAATGCCCAGTCCTGGAAACAATATGCCGACAGCGGCTGGATATTCCAGAAGCAAAGGGAGAACGCCAAAGCGCTGGACTATTTCCTGAAAGCCGGCGAATTACTAAAGAAAGATTCGGCGGGTTCCGTCAGTTATTTTCTGAACCTGAACACGATCGGTGATATCTGCCTGGATATGGGACAGTACACTAAAGCAGAGCCTTACTATATTTCCGGTAAGGAAATGATTGAAAAATTGCAGGGTAAGGAAAATGCGAACTATGCGATCAGTTGTCATAATCTCGGTCGCCTTTATCGTTTGATGGGACAATACGCCAATGCGGAACCCCTGCTGATAGATGCCCGGAAAATCCGCGCAAGGATACTGGGAAAGGATAATGCGGATTATGCCAATAGCTGCAATATATTAGGAATCGTGTATGTGGAAACCGGCCGGTACACTGAAGCAAAGAGCCTGTATGATGAAACGATGGAGATCCGTGCGAGGATACTGGGTAAGGATCATATTGATTACGCAGCCACCTGTAATAACCTTGCTATCCTGTATTATGTGACCGGCAAACCAATTGAAGCGGAGCCGCTTTTCCTGGAAGCCAAACGGATCCGGGAAAAAGTGCTGGGCAAGGATCACCCGGTATATGCAGCCAGCCTGAACAACCTCGCGATCATTTACCTGGCCCAGGGTCAGTATAAAAAAGCGGAACCCCTTTATTTGGAGGCAAGGGAGATAAGGGCCCGGACACTGGGCAGGGAACATCCAGATTACGCGGCCAGTTGCGATAATCTTGCCGTACTCTACATGGATACCGGTAACTATGCCACAGCGGAGACATTATATAAAGAGGCAAGACAGATACGCGAAAAATCATTGGGCAACAGGCATATTGAATACGCGAAGGGATCCAATAACCTGGCCCTCCTTTATAAGATACTGGGACAGTATGAGAAATCTCTTGCCTTATTCACCGAAGCAAAGGAAATCATCGGGGCGGCAGTCGGAAAGGAACATTTTGAATACGGGATCTGTTTAAACAACCTCGGTGCCGTGTACATGGATATGGGAGATTATGTCAAAGCGGCACCCTTATACGAAGAAGCCAGGCAGCTTTATGCGAAAACACTGGGAAAAGAACATAACGAATATGCGAAGGGTTGCCATAACCTGGCGCTGGTGCATTTACGGAACGGGGCTTATGCTGAAGCCGAACTGCTTTTCAATGAAGCCAACAGTATCCGTGAAAAAACAGTAGGCAGGGAACATATTGATTTTGCGGAAGGCTGTGATAACCTGGGTACGCTTTATACTGCCTGGGGAAAATATGACCAGGCCATCGCCCTGCACAGCCAGGCCAAACTGATCCGGCAAAAAGCGCTCGGGATCGCACATCCGGATTATTTGCAAAGCTGCATCAACCTGGCCAATGATTACCGCCTGAATGGCAATAATTCAATGGCCCTGAATCTTTATACAGAAGCCTTTTCCGCCCAGCAGGAATTGCTGCAAAAGATATTTCGTTTTACCACGGAACCGGAGAAACAGGCCTACCTGCAAAAAGTGAATGAATACCGCAACTATTTCCTTTCCTTCGGCGCTTCCATGCCGGGTGATAAGGCGGCTGTATTCGTTTGCGAGGTTTCACTGGCCAATAAAAATCTTGTTGTCAATGCCAACCAGCGATTGCGTCAGATCATAGGCAATAGTAGCGATACCGCGCTAAAACGTTTGTACGGCGACTGGATCGATACCCGTGAACGGCTTGCTTTCTGGTACAGCCGCCCGCTGGGTGACCGTGCTGCGGATATTGCACAACTGGAAGAAAGGGCAGGTCAGTTGGAAAAGGAACTGAACAGCCGGTCGGCGGCATTCAGGAATGAACAAAAGTCCGGGTCATGGAAAGAGATACAGGAAAATCTGCAACCCGGCGAAGCGGCGGTGGAGTTTTCGGGGTTTGGTTACCACAACGGGACGGATTGGGTGGACAGTACAACTTATATTGCCATTGTGATCCGGAAAGACAAACCGGTGCCGCAGCTGGTCCGGCTCTTTGAGAAAAAGCAATTGGGTGCGCTGTCTTCTAAAAGCAATTTTGGCGAACCGTTGCTGCGTAAAATGTATGCGGCCCCGGGCAAACAGGGTAATCCCGCATCCGGCAATGCTCTTTATTCACTGGTTTGGCAGCCGCTCGAAAATTCACTGGAAGGCATCCAAAGCGTATTTTTTTCACCAGCAGGCGAATTGCATAAAATTTCCTTCGCTGCATTACCTGTGAATAGTTCACAACTGTTGAGTGATAAGTACAAACTGGTGCAATTGAATTCCACTTCTTCATTGCTGCAACCTTCCGTTTCCGTCATTGAACAAAAGGATGTGTTGGCACTTTACGGCGGTGTACTGTATACGGCTGATACGTCTGCGATCCGGGAGGCTGTGATGCAATACAAGGAAAACGATCCGTATAAAAAAACCGGCCTGGATTTCGCGTCACGAAGCAATATCGGAGGGTTTAATTACCTGGCAGGAACAGAAAAAGAAGTAAATAGTATAAAGAAACTGGCCTTGTCAAATAACAACCAGGTAACTGTTTCAGGCAGCATACGGGCAACTGAAGAATCGGTGAAGGGCCTGTCAGGAAAACGTTCCCCGGCCGTTCTCCATATCGCAACCCATGGTTTCTTTTTCCCGGATCCTTCTTACCTGGGAAAGGATGCAGGGGCAGCTGCCAATTCCGCTTTCAGGCAATCGGAAAACCCGCTGATCCGTTCGGGACTCGTATTTGCGGGAGCCAATAATGCCTGGAAAGGAAAACCGGTTCCTGGTGTGGAGGATGGCATTCTCACAGCCTATGAAGTTTCCAATATGTACCTGCCCTCAACCAAACTGGCGGTTCTTTCGGCTTGCGAAACCGGATTGGGAGATATACAGGGCAGCGAAGGTGTTTACGGGCTGCAACGGTCATTCAGGATCGCTGGTGTGGAAAATCTCGTGATGAGTCTTTGGAAAGTGCCCGATACTGAAACAGCCGAGTTTATGCAGGAGTTCTATAAAAATCTATTTGCCCGGCAAACGGTCAGTGAAGCCTTTACAGCTGCTCAAACCTCGATGAAAAACAAATACCGGAATGACCCGTATAAGTGGGCGGCCTGGGTGCTTGTCAGGTGAGTCGTGAGTCGTGAGTAGGTTATAGTCAATAGTCCATTGCCCATTGCGCATTGCCCATTGCCCATTGCCAATTGCCCATCGCCCATTGGTCTACCTGTGTTTCAGCCAGCCGGTAATACTCATTCGGCTTCGATTGCACAGGGTAACCTCGTGTTCCATTTCATCACTTTTAAAGAATACCGCTGTTTTTGATTCGGGCCGGATCTTTTGAATATTTTTATCCTGGTAAATATATAATTGCCCGCCGTCCTCTTCCTGCCAGTCCTCATTTAAATAATTGATCAGGGAGAATTTTCTGTTGTTGTCTGATCTGAACTGATCAATGTGACGTTTGTAAAAGATTCCTTCGTCATAAACCGCGTAATGAAATTCATAACTGTTAATACCTGTATAACAGGTGCTGTTCAGGTGTCCGACAAAATCTTCAGCCAGTTCCAGGAATTCCTGCTCGTAAATATTTTTATTGCTTTTGTCGAGCCAGGAGATCTTATCACTCCGTATTTCCTGGTTGTCAACCTTTCGTTTTTCATTGCCGATACCTGCAGGTTTCATTGCCATATCCAGCTGCAATTGCCTTATATTTTGCTGCAGGCCTTTGGACAAGCTTTCACTGAGAAATCCCCTGTCAATACCCACTTTGTTTGCCAGGTAACTATCGATTAGGGTTTCAAATGGTTTGTTCATATCGGGTTGGGAAAGGGGTAAGGTAGCCCTTTTGAGACAGATGGCTCCGCAATTCGGGGAGATAGAATCTATAGTAGCCCGGTACGGCCTTCAACAATATTATACAAACAGGGATAAAGCCAGCGGTTCTTTTTTGCTGAAAATTGTATTTTCATCAAATGGAGCACCCCCGGGAGAAAAACATTGCCCTCCTTTGCAATCCCTTGGCCGGAGCGGGTAAAGCAGTCACACTGGCCCGTGAACTGGGAAAGGAACTTTCCGGAAAACAGATCAGGCATACACTTTTTATCGATGAATGGCCAGTGGCACTGCACGAGTTCACCGACGCATGGATCATTGGCGGGGACGGTACGCTGAATTATTTTATCAATCATTACCCGGGCAGTAAACTGCCTTTATCGGTTTTTAAGGGTGGTACGGGGAATGATTTTCACTGGGTGCTATATGGTGATAGTAAGATAACGGAGCAAGTACAGCTTGCATTGAACGGCCCACCCCGGCCTGTTGATCTCGGTAAATGTAATGACAGTTATTTTATCAATGGCGTCGGAATCGGGTTTGAAGGAGAAGTGGCAAGGGCCCTTACCGGTAAAAAGAAACGACCCGGGAAGACATCGTTTATGACCACCGTTATCCGGAAGATATTCACTTACCGTTGCCGGCATTATGTTATACGCTCAGATGCATACGAAGTGTCAGGAAAAAAACTACTCATAGACATCTGTAACGGCCGTCGCGCGGGTGGGGGATTTCATATTGCCCCTGAAGCACGACCTGATGATGGTTACCTGGATGTAGTGATTGCAAATGCGCTCACCCCGCTGCAACGCCTGCTCAACCTGCCGGTGATCGAGAAAGGCAAACACCTGGGTCGTTCCTTTATCAGTAATTTTTATTCGATATGGATCAGTATTGAAAGCGATACACCGATCCAGTATCACCTCGACGGTGAATACCATACGGCATTAAAGATCAACGTAGAGATATTGCCGGGCGCTCTTCTCTTCCGTTATTGATCCGTTCCTTTTTCTTCCCGTTCAACAGCGATTGTGCATTCACCGATCAGTGCGGCCAGCGCGCCTACAGCTGCCAGCACCGGGGCCAGGACAGCGCCTACCACACCTACCGTAAGCGGCAGGGACATGATCTCTTTACCGGCTTTATCATGGATAGTGATCTTCCGTACATTACCTTCTTCAATCAGTTCCCTGATCTTTTTGAGTACCTGTTCGCCTTTGAGTGAGAAAGTTTCCTTGATAGTTGCCATAACAATTCCTCCGCTTTTATTGGAAATTAAAGTTAGGGCATGAAAATTCTCCGCTTGCTGAGGTTGATCAGTTTTTTAACGGCAAAAGATCACTTTATTCTTTTAACCGGCTTTACATTTATGTTATTTCCCCATTTTGGAGATCATATGCTGACCGCAAACAGCCTCCCGGCAGGGATAGCGCAGGCTCAGGTCATAGGCTTCAATACCGATCTTCTCTATGATTTCATCCCATCCGGGTTTACGGGATTGCCTGTCGAGTAATTTCTCATTGATCGTTTCAAGAAAATGGAAAGTAAAGAATCCGCCATACCACCGGTGAGAGGCGGCCACTTCACCTTTCCGTGCCGCGGCCATCAAATAAGACTGGCGGGTTTCCAGGAACAGGTCCGATATGGCCTTGTGATTCCATTTTGTGTCACGGGGCCCGAATACACCCGGCAGGGTTGGCTCGGTATGTTGCCGACGCATTTCAATATAGCTGTTGCAACAGTCTCCCGTTACGATAGTCAGCCTGGCTTTTTTGGCAAGGATCATCCGGTAGATCTCTTCGAGGTTGATGGTATTGACCCTGATAAAATCTTTTTTGGGTGATTCGCCATGCCAGAGAGCCAACTGCGGAAATTTATTTTGTTCATCTTCCATGTAACTGAATCCATGCCCGGAATAAGTAAACAGTACTATGTCACTGCTGCCGGTTGCCAGGTCTTGTATGGTTTTGGTGACCGTTTTCACATTAAAATCATTGTCCCGGAGGATTATTTTTTTATACGGGATGTTCATAAACCGGCACATTTCTTCAAAATAACCCGTGACATCAGCAGCATCTTCCCGGCAAAGCCTTTCCCCCGAGTGGACCGCTATCGCATAAAAGACCGGTTTGTTTTGGTTGCGGGTAGTGATAAGTTGTGCCGGTGTCAGTAAAGTGGTTTTTTTCAGTTCATCCGTGGTAAAATATGGCAAGAGGATATTTTTCCGAAGGTTAGCCGATTCAATTTTTTTGAAATGGGTCAGTATGTTTTCCCCGGTGTCTGTAAAAGGCAGGGTGCCGGTGTATGGTTCAAATGAATGGCTGCGCTCATTTTTTTTGAACCAGATTGTAAGCTGGCTGATGCGGCTGTTCCCCGGCCCGGCCACGGTCCGGATGAAACGGGCCCGGATGCAAAGAAAACTGTCGTTGGAAAAAGGGTAGTGCATGCGCTGCTCCGCGTAATCCGTCATCACGTCATCCCCTGACCTGTAAGCGCCCCATTCAAGATCATATATCGCTGCAGAACCGGAACTAACCGGCCGGGAGAGCCGGATAAATCCGTTACCATCCCCGGTCCGGAGCAAGAGACCCTTGTATTCAAAAGGGGCATTGTTTTCTGTGAGTCTGCATGTTAGCTCATATACTGCCTGTGAATACGCATAACAGCAAAAAGTAAACAAATAAAAAAGTATGATCCATCTTTTCAATGCCCGCCGGTTGTATTCGGGAATGAAATTAGTCAATCTGCCGGTGGGTGCCGGGTTAATATATTCACATGTAACTGTATTCAGTATATTTAGTTCTAAAACTTTCAATATGACACCTGCTGCCCGTTCTGTCTGCTATTTCGGATTTTACCTCTATGCCACCGGTCTCACACTTATGATAGTTCCCAATTTGTTTCTGAAAACCTTTCTGCTACCGGAAACCAGCGAAGTGTGGATCCGCATCGTGGGTCTGCTGGCTTTTTGCCTCGGATTTTATTATCATCGTACCGGGGTGCAGAATAATACGGCCTTCTTCCGGCTGACCGTACCGGCCCGTGTATTTGCATTCGCGGGTTTCACCGCCTTTGTTTTGCTGAACTATGCTCCGCCGGTGTTGGCTGTTTTCGGCGGAATTGATCTGCTCGCTGCTGTCTGGACATGGGTTGCCCTTAAGAAATAAGAGAACCGCTGATCAGTTAACGGTCATGTCTGCCTTTTCGTAAGGGCCCTTGAGATTTTCCGTGTTGATCGGGAAGTGACGGGTATATATATTGTTTTGCTGGAAAAGATTCCGTAGCCAGGTGGCCGTTTTTTCAAATGCCACTCCGTCTTTTATGTCAAAATCGTTTAACACCAACCCGTTCGCTTCTTTCATCATGGCTTGCGGATCATCGAGGTAATAATATAGCACGGCCAGGTTATAATAGCATCCATAGCGTAATTTGCGGTCATGCCGGCTGGGACCGGCGTAATCCCTTTTGATCTTTTCAAAGTACCGGATGGCAGGCTGAACCTGTTCTTTAGCGCCGGTGATGGGAGTGGAGGCGTTCATGGAAAAAAGTACATCCTGTATTTGCCGTATCGCATTCCGCCAGTCATTATATTCAGGATGTTTCCTGCTGTCAATTACCCACATATTGTCTTCAGCCGTCACGGCATCAAAACCGAAATTCACCGTCAGTCTTTCACTGAGGTAATGCAGGGCCCTGTTCACGGACTCGCGGTACAGCTCTTTGGTTACGGCCATCGAATTGATGACAAAATAGCCTTCAGCAAGCGCCCGAACAGCAAATTCGGGACTCTTATAGGTTCTTTTAGTTCCACGGCTGGCCAGTTGCTGGTCCATGATATGGATACCGCGGTGATCCGTGATCACCGCTTCGGCTTCGAATGTATAGACCACTTCCTGGTAATAAAAGATTTTCGTTCCGGTCGTCTGACCGCTGCCGTTACGTGTTGTTACCACTCTTTCTTTTACGGCAACATCACCGGGTAAAAGATCCCCCAGTTTTACTTTTACCAAAAGGTGCCCGTCCTGCGGCAGTTTGCGCCATCCTTCGAGCCGTACTGTATTCTCCGGTTGCAGTTCCTGCAGAAAAGGACGCATCATTTTTGTAGCATCTACCTCTACCTGATAGGTTCGGTAAGTTGAATCGATCCGCATGGCCGGCAATGAACGAAATTGTACGGAAAAGCGGTACCGGTCAAGGTCCACCGATTTTTGCGCCATTAGGGTAAAAGGCAGGAGCAGGCAGGCTGCGAAGTATAGTTTTTTCAAGAGCTTGGATTTTTGTCTGATTAACGGATAAAAGAAAGGAATTATTTTCAGCCGGTTGCATTTACAAGAGCCTGATTTGGAATTTTTTAACGATTTGATATTTAACCGGCGCTTACAGCGGGAATTCCCTTCGCTATTTTACCATTTTCAGGCCTTGGGGAAGCCGTATTCACTGGTTTACGCACAAGGCTAAGGAGATGAATTTTCTACTGAGGAAGAGAATATTAATAACAAAAATGATCAAAAACAGGTTTAATTGTACCAGGGGCAGTGCCGTTTACAACCGGGTTCTTCAACGATGACTGTTCCTTATATTTGCTTAAATGGTGAGAAAACCAGTTTTATTTTATTGCACTCTCTTTTTTTGTTTGGCCCTGAGCTGTTACAGCGAATGGCAGCCCCCTCCTGCAAATAACTGCTATGCCATAAAGCAATCTGAATTTGCTTTCCAGGCCCGGGAACCGGTAAAAGGGGAACTGCACAGGGTGACCCAGCCGGCTTCGGCGAGTTGCAATTCCGTTTTCCGCGATCAGGTTGACCCTTCGGCCCTTCCACAGCCTGCTGCATTACACAGGCTGGCTTCTGCCAAAAAGATTTCTCTTCGCACGATCGGCTCCTTTCAATTAAAGGACTACCTGTCACAGATATACCCATCCCATAATTTCTGGTAAAAGATTTTCGTTCGCCTTAACGAAACTGCCCGCATCCTCCGGCGGGCTATTCCTCATTTATTAACCTGTGATTATGAGTCCGGTTTTAATGACGGTTTTACTTTTTTTCGGTGGGATATTCCTGCTGATCAGCCTCCTGGTATTTGCCGATGCCCGAAAAAACAAAAAGAATCAGGTGAGCAATAACAAAGATTGACGAGGCAGGAAAATGTTGCCGGTGCAGTCATCCTCCTGCCGCTTATAAATGACTTTGAATTTCATCCTTATTTCAAAATAATAATAAAAGCATATGCGAATGAAGTTTGTAAAATCCGGAAAACCGAAGCGAAATAAAATTGTTACTCCCTACCAGCGGGCGAAACAGTACAGGGAATCCCGTTTGTCCCTGAAAGGTCATATCCGGGATTTTATCCTGATCTCGATCGGTATTTTTTCGGCTTCCTTCGGCCTGAAAGGTTTTTTATTGACCAATCATTTTATCGATGGCGGGGCGACAGGTGTATCGCTGCTGGTATCTGCACTTACCAGGGCGCCACTTTATCTCCTGATCATTTGTATCAATATCCCCTTTGTATTCATGGGATATAAGATACTCGGAAAACAATTTGCGATCAAGACGTTGCTGGCCATTACGGGACTTTCGCTGGTGGTGGCCAATATCACATTTCCAAATGTAACCGACGATAACCTGCTGGTTGCCATCTTCGGGGGGTTCTTCCTGGGTGCGGGAATCGGGTTTTCGATACGGGGCGGTGCGGTTATTGACGGCACGGAAGTACTGGCCATCTTCCTGAGCCGGAAATTCGGGACCACGATCGGGGATATCGTTATAATGATAAACGTATTAATATTCTCCGCTGCGGCTTATTTTTTATCGGTGGAGATCGCCCTCTATTCCATGATCACATACCTGGCGGCATCTAAAACGCTGGACTTTATCATTGAAGGTATTGATGAGTATGTCGGTGTAACGATCGTTGCCTCACATTGTAAGGAGATCCGGGAGATGATCATAGATGTGATGGGGAGGGGTGTGACCGTTTACATGGGCAAGTACGGTTATGGCCGAAGGGGCGGGACGGAGAACGTAGAGATCATTTATACGGTGATAACAAGGCTGGAATTGAATAAACTAAAAAGCGAGCTCGAAAAGATCGAACCGGATGCTTTCGTGGTCATGAGCAGCGTAAAAGATACAAAAGGCGGTATGATCAAGAAGAGGCCCCTTAAGCATTGAGGGGATGTTGCGGTGAATGGTGAATGGTGAATCGTGAATCGTGAATGGGTTTACTAAA